>JABXHP010000239.1 GCA_013373575.1 Oceanospirillaceae bacterium
TGGGAACTTAGTTAAGGCTTTGTCGACGTTCTCTTTTAGAGGTACAACTTTACCACCACGCAGGGAGTAGTTAGACGTTACAACCAGCTTAGAGTTAGCGCCTTCGATACGTGCTGCCAGAGCGTCTGGTGAGAAACCACCGAATACAATTGAGTGAACAGCACCGATACGCGCACAGGCCAGCATTGCCACAGCCGCTTCTGGGATCATAGGCATGTAGAGGGTCACTACATCTCCCTGCTGGATACCCTGAGCGGTCAGTACGTTGGAGAAACGGCAGACGCGCTCGTGCAGCTCACGGTAGGTGATCTTCTCGCTCTCTTCTGGGTTGTCGCCTTCCCAGATGATCGCAACCTGATCACCACGAGTCTCGAGGTGGCGGTCCAGACAGTTGTGCGCCACGTTGGTGGTGCCATCTTCGAACCATTTGATATCGAGATCGCCCTCGAAAGAGGTGTCTTTAACTTTGGTGAACGGTTTGAACCAGTCGATGCGTTTAGCTTCTTCAGCCCAAAATGCGTCTGGATTTTCGACTGACTGCTGGTACATCTCCATGTATTTAGCTTCGTCTGCATGAGCATTTGCGGCCCACTCTGGCGTCACTGGGTAGATAGGGTGGTTCATTCCGGTCGGTCCCTTGTATAAGTTTGACTCTGCCGCGCTCCTGAGATTTCCGGAGGAGATGCGACACTAGGAAAATCTCTGAACGCTAAGTTATACCCGTTTGGGCCTAGGGCTAAGAATTAGACATTGGTAGGTTTGGGACCTTTTTATAACCAAAGTTTAGGGTGAGCTGGCTGTGATTCTGCTGATTGATGCACGCCCAACCTGAGCAATCGCTCGATAAATCGAGCTCCTACAACGACAATCGGACAACCCGCTGTAAGAGCGCAATTTATTGCGCGATAACGACCGAACAGCCTCTGTAGGAGGCTACTCGAAGAGGTCCCGACCACACAATAGGCGGCGCAATTCTCAGGTCACGACCGCTTCACGATCGATCTTACAAGGAGCTCAGATCTATACCATCCTCACGCATGCGCGCCAGCTTGTAACGCAGAGTACGCGGGCTGATACCGAGCTTCTCCGCTGCATCTTTGCGGCTGCCGCGACAGGTTTTTAGCGCATCTAGAATCAACTGATACTCGTGATGCTTCATATCCTGCCCCAGCTCTTGCGCCTCATCGGCCACCGGAGCCGCATCACTCAGTGTTGCCGCATTAATTGCCTTCGCATCAAACATCAGATCACTGTCATTGATCGTTGTACCCGGCTGCAAAATCAGTGCGCGCTGTAACAGGTTATCGAGCTCTCGCACGTTACCCGGCCATGCGTGGTTGCGCAGTTTAAGCTGTGCTGAAGCACTGATTTGCACGCTAGCACGGTGCATCTTCTGACACTGCTTCTCCAAGATACGCTGCGCCAGCGGAATGATATCGTCGGCCCGCTCGCGCAGAGGCTTCCAGTGCAAGGGGAAAACATTTAGGCGGTAGTAAAGATCCTCACGGAACTTCCCGTCCGAGACATAGGTGTCGAGCTCACGGTTAGACGTGGCGAGAACACGCACATCGAGCTTGATCGTTTTTCGCCCACCAATTCGCTCTACTTCACGCTCCTGCAGTACGCGCAGAAGCTTCGCCTGCAACCCAAGATCCATCTCAGTGATCTCGTCCAACAACAGCGTGCCGCCGTTGGCCTGTTCAAACTTACCCGGGGCACTTGCCACTGCACCTGTAAAGGCACCTTTCTCATGTCCGAACAAGGTCGCTTCCAGCATATTCTCCGGTATCGCGGCGCAGTTAATCGCAACGAAAGGCTCGCTCGCGCGCTCTGAGTGCAGGTGAATATAGCGCGCCAAAACCTCCTTACCTGTACCCGACTCACCGGTAATCAGTACGGTAGAGTCGGTTGAAGCTACCCGCTGAGCGAGTTGCAGCATCTGCTTGGCTGCCGCACTCTCGGCAACGGGCTGCTCATCCGCCTCAAGTTTGGTGGTGGCTCCACCGGCATACTGCTGAATCAGATTGATAAGTTGCTGCGGTTCAAATGGCTTACACAAGTAATCCACCGCGCCAGCACGCATCGCGTCTACCGCGCGGCCCACCTGCGCATAGGCCGTAATCAGGGCCACAGGCAGCGCAGGGTAACGGCTGCGCAGTTCAGCTAAGAGTTGGTGGCCATCAATACCGGGCATATTCACATCGCTCACCACCATATCGGCATGTTGCGTGCGCAGCAGCTCCAGCGCCTCTTCACCGCTGCCCGCTTCCAGCGGCTCGATATCAGCCAATTCGAGCGTATCGACTAGCGCCTCGCGCAGACTCGCATCATCCTCTACAACGAGAACCCTAAGACTCATGAATTGTTCTCCTTATCTGATGCTGTTTCTGCGTCATTGCCTGAGGCCTGCTCGGCCTGCGCCGCACTCAACCCTGCCTTTAATGAGGGTAGTATGAGAGAGGCCGTTGTACCCTGCCCTAAAGCAGATTGAATATGGAATTCACCCTGATGCCCACGCGCAACGACTTGTGCGACCGCAAGACCAAGGCCGGTGCCGTGGGTTTTCGTGGTAAAGAACGGCTCCTGAGCACGAGCCAAGTCTTCGGCAGACATGCCCGGCCCCTGGTCGATTACATCAATACGAATTCGATCGCCATGCTCGGTTATACGCAGCTGCAATTCCGCCCCCTTACCAACTGCCTGAAGGGAGTTGTTCACCAAGTTGAGCAGCACACCCAAGAGCGACTCCAGATTACAGTTAAACAGAACGCCCGGGGCATCGTTGATACAGTCACAATCGGCATCTGCGTTACTTAGCGGCAGATCCAGCAACTCCTCGGTACGCATCATCAACTCATCGGTGGTCACCTGATCATCCAGGCGAATCTCGCCACGGGCGAACACCAGCATATCGCGCACCTGCTGCTCGAGGTGAGTCAGGCGCGACTTAACCTTACCGGCAAAACGCACCCGCTGAGCATCCGAAACCTTGGGCGCCATCAGATGGCTAGCATAGAGCAAAGCGGCGGAGAGCGGCGTGCGGATTTGGTGCGCCATAGAGGCGACCATGCGTCCCATCTCTGAGAGGCGCTGGTAGTGTGACAGACGCGCCTGAAGGTCACGGGTTTGCGTCTGATCGCTTATAAAAACTAGCTGACCGGGCTCACCTTCTAGTGCTCGCGTCGACAAACTCACACGTTTACTGTTACGCAGTGAAAGTTCATGACCATCATCCGGACGCGGAGCGAAACACTCCTGTATCACCTCAACCCAAGGGCGGTTCAAGAGGTGAGTACCCAGCAGCTCCTCGGCAGCGGGATTAAATTCAGTCACCACACCTCGATTGCCAATGATCAGCACCCCGCTGGGCATCTGATTAATCAAACGACGCATACGTTGCAGGGCCTTATGATCCTCGTGGTGTTTCTGAAACTCCGACTCAAGTTCCTGAATATAGGCTTTAAGACGCTCGACTTCAGTAGTACTCATCGGCTAATCCCATATTTGCGCATCTTCTCAACCAGCGTTGTACGGCGAATTTTGAGCTTCTCGGCCGCACGCGCAACAACGCCAGACTCAGAGTCCAGCGCCTGTTCAATCAGATTTCGCTCAATGGATTCCAGATGGGCTTTTAGGTCCAAACCTTCATCCGGCAGGGACGCCGGCACACTCGCGCCCGGACTCACTTCACTCAGTTCTGATATTTCACTCTCAGGTGGCACGACGGTTTCAGCGTAGCGTTCAGGATGGGGCTCCTCGACATGCCTGAACTTCTCGGGTAGCTCCGACACCCCAATAACCCCGTTTGGATGGATAATTGCGAGACGCTCCAGCAGATTTGCCAACTCACGAACATTACCGCCCCACGGGTGCCTGCGCAGAGACTCCATCGCTACCGGCAAAAACTGCACACTGTCCAAGCCATTCTGTTTCTGTTGGTCTAACAGTGCTTTAATCAGTAGCGGTAGATCTTCTACGCGCTCGCGCAACGCCGGCATCTCAATGGGGAAACCGTTGAGACGGTAGTAGAGATCCTCGCGGAACTGCCCCACCTCAATCATCTGCTCTAGATCTTTATGAGTCGCCGCAATAATGCGCACATCAACATCTATGGTGCGGTTCCCGCCAACACGCTCAAACTGTCGTTCCTGAATTACCCGCAGCAGCTTAACCTGCATCGGCAGCGGCATATCACCGATCTCATCAAGGAAGAGCGTACCGCCATTAGCCATCTCGAAGCGCCCAGCGCGACTCGCAATTGCCCCGGTAAACGCCCCCTTCTCGTGCCCAAAGAGTTCGCTCTCTAAGAGATCGGGAGGAATGGCACCACAGTTAACCGGCACAAAGGGGCCCGGCGCGCGTGGCGAGGAGTTGTGCAGACAGCGCGCAACTACCTCTTTACCTGTGCCTGATTCACCCGTAATCATCACCGAGATATCGCGCGGAGCAACCTGCGTCATCAACTGTCGGATCTGCTCGATAGGAGCCGAGCGACCCACAAACCCGTCGAAATCAACCATAACGGGTTTAGTGACCAGTTCACTCAATAACCGTTGCGACTGATGCAGCCGGTCCAACAGATCTGCCATCTGAAACGGCTCAGGCAACTGCCCAAGAACGTGCGAGCTGGCGTACTGCGCACTGTTGAGTTCCGGCCAGTCGACCAACAGCAGCTTGGGTATATCGCGTCCATCAAGATTAAACTGCGCCAGCAGTTTGCTCAGCGCTAGCGGCAGATTACTCTCACCCAAACAGACCAAGGCAACCCGCGAAAGGTCTGCCCCCTTAGCCTGCTGCAGCCAAGAAACAAAGTCATACCCCTGAACATCGATACCAATAAACCCAGCGCAGGCGGTTAAAGTCCGCAACCGCTCAGGGTCGTCATCTATTATTAGTAGCTCGTTAGGTAGCGTGGACATCTAGCACTCATCCGAAGTGACAATTTTTTGTCAACATTAGACTGTGAGCGGGATTACGTCAAATTTTTGGCGAGCTAGCATTGGAGCAAGGGTTTGCCGCACTAGAATTCTAAAGTATGATCGAAGGAACAGTTCAACGGACGGTACGAGATACCATGCCCAACCAGAGCCCATACAAGCTGGATCTAACCGCGCTTAGTGATTCCATTAGCTCTTTCGAAGATAGCCTGAAGATCCTAGAAAACGCTGAGTGGCTTAGCCAACAGTCTTCTGCAGTACAAAACACCTTAGCAGCAGGAGTAATTCAGAACTTTGAATTTGTTTACGAACTCTGCATCAAGATGCTCAGACGGCGCCTAGAACTAGATGCGGACAGCCCTGCAGAGATAGATCAGCTCAGTTTTAGAGACACTCTCAGACTCGCCGGTTAAAAGGGGTTAATAGAAAAGGTTGAATCCTAGTTTGATTACAGATCACTGCGAAATGTTACCTCGCACACATACGACCACAACAAAGCCAAACGTGCCTGTGCGGAAGCCATCCCGTTTTTAGAGGACGCCAAATCTCTGTTACAGGCTCTGGAAAAACGCAATGACTAAGCCGACCAAACTACAAATAGAGGATAACCACTGGCAAATAGTCGCCTATACTGCACGAGTATTTGAGTGATTGCGAGATCTACGCATTCGGCTCCAGAACGCGCATGAGCGCTAAGCCATACTCAGATCTTGATTTAGCAGTGCAGGCAACAAAACCTGTGTCTCACCGGACGCTAGCTAGGGTTTCATTGGAATTCGAGGAGTCAGATCTACCCTGGTCGGTCGATTTAATAAATTTGAGCGAAATTTCACCGGCGTTTAAAGAGGCGATCACCCCAGATTTGGTGCTGATAAAATCAGCCGCCACGGCAACGAGTGGTTCAATTCAGCATCAAGCAACCTGAGTATTGCGTTCAAATCCGAAACAGTTGATCGGGGCATAGCAGTTTAACTCTCCTGCGAAAGCAACTTCCTTTAATTTTTATCCCCTCAAGGTATCAATATCAGGCAAAGTCGCAACTGCGCGGAGAACTATTGATATTGAAAAACGTTCAGTTCAGTTCGCTACGTCCAAACCGCGATCCGGGCGTACTATTAATTGGAGAAGTAGTGCCCCGCTAAGCGAACAAGAGAACACGGGGCGAGGAGAGGGTATGGCGATCAATTTCAATCCTGGGCTGACGGCTGGGTCTATCAATACGCTGAACTCGGTACAGCGTAGCAGTGAGACCAACTACCAGCAGCTAAGCACTGGGCAGCGTATTAACAGTGCGGCAGATGATGCGGCGGGCTTGAGTATTGCGACGCGGATTGATGCGAGCAGCCGAAGTTTGCAGATAGCGTTTCGCAACGCCAATGATGGTATCTCCATGCTTCAGGTGGCTGATGGTGCTCTATCGCAAAGCACTGACATTCTCAGCCGTATGCGCGAGCTTACTCTGCAGGGCGCCAATGGCACCTATACCGATAGCGATCGTGCGGCTCTTGACAAAGAGTATGAACAACTCGCACAGGAGCTAGAGCGCATCCAGACGACCACCAGTTTCAACGGCAACACTGTATTCAGCGGCGAGTCGGTGAGTCTGCAAGTAGGCGCGGAGGCGAATGAGAGAATCGACTTCAGCCTAGATACCCCGGACATGGCAAAGTTGGCGGGAGGTAGCGAGCTCAGCACCGCCGACCGATTAAACGCCATTGACAACACCCTTGACCAACTGAGTCAAAACCGAGCTGACATCGGCGCAGCGAATAGCCGGTTAGAGTCAGCAACTGCTAGTCTCAGTAACACCAACCTTCGTGCGCAAGAGACCAAATCGGGGATTATGGATACCGATTTCGGAGTGGCCTCTGCAGAAAAAGCGCGTTTGGACATACAACGACAGGTAACAATTGCACTTTTGAGCCAAGCCAATGCGAATAAAAGCGATGTACTGCGATTCCTCAGCACCTAGCAGAGGAGCTTACTCTGGATCAATCTCAGCCCAGGCTGTAGAAACCTCGGCTAGAAGAGTATTGACCTCTTCTAGCATCTGACCGCTGTTAGTTCGATTTGCCTCGAAAAGTTTAGCGATCAGAACATCGTATAACTGATCGAGCGATTGCGATACTTCAGCGCTTTTAGAGTGATCCAACATACTCTTAAGGTTAACTATGATGTCTGAGGCTTTATTAATCTGAGCGGTTCGACCCTCGATATCATTTCTTTCAACAGAACCCTTAGCCCTTGCTATCGCCTCATGAGCGCCCGCATAAAGCATTGATATCAGCTGGTGAGGTGAAGCCGCACTGACAGCCGCTTGGAGGTTGACGCTTTTATACTGTTTCATCGCATCGTTACGCATTGGAATACCTGTCGCTTGAATTATTTCTTAGAAGCCGTAAATGGAAGCCTATCGATCAGTCCGTCTAATGAACTACTAGTTGAGTTTAGAGCGCTGATTATTTGCTCCATAGCCAAAAACTGAGCGCTTATTCTAGCCTCATAGATATCCATTCGACGATCCAGTTCTTTCCTGTCTTCGGTGATATTATCGAGTTGATCAGAAATGGAGGTTTCACGGTTGGCTATGACTCCATCTTTTGAAAGAAAACGTTCAATCAAAAGCTGCATCTCACCAGCGAAACCCCGAGAAAAATTGAAACCGGAAGCGCCTGCCATAGTAGCACCAGCCGAGACGGTAAAACTCAAACCATATAAGCTGGAATCTAGTGCTGGCAACAATACGTTACCAGAACCAAATGCTTCGCTTCCGTCAATCAAACCAACAACGTCAACACCATCTGTACTTGTTAGCGCCAAATCGATACCAAGCTCTCCAATATCTAAACCGATCTCGGTAAATTTTACCGTTGAAGAAGAACCATACTCCCGAGAGCTAAATGTGAAAGCATTGGTATCGGGATCATAGCTAATATCAATAGCGGTACCTGCTGCAGATAAGTTTTCATCTCCGTTGATCAGCGACATCAACTCTAAACGAATACTCTCTACATCATCATAGCTGTCACTGAGTGTTATAGTGTTTGACTCGACTCCATTAACCTCAATCTTGAACGAGTAATCACCTAGAGCAGCGTTAAATGCAGAACTAAGCGTGTCATCTGCCGCAACGAATTGCGCAAAATTCAATGCATTTCCAGCGACAGAGCCCTTAGAGGGGTCCGTACTCACCTCAATAGCATAACTACCGGGAGTTGCTCGGGTAGCATAGGTGCCCTGCTGCCCCGTTACGAATGGGTTAGCGCTGTCTAACTTGGGAGAGAACAGAGCCTCTAGTAACGCGAACTGTTCATTAAATCCTCTATCAAAATCAGACTCATCGATTGACAAAGTCCCGTCGAGCTCGGTTCTGATACCAATATTAGTGAGAGCATTGAAACCCGAGTCCACTCCCGGAACAGTCTGACTGATCAGGCTACGCAATTGATTGAACAGCGCCCTAGCAGACCCATCGTTATAGAGCCCACCGGGCACCTGTGTGTTCGTCTCTTCATTGGTGGTGAAACCAACAAGATTATCTATCGTTGTGTATAGTTCGTTGTACCCGGCCACAAAGTCGCGAACCGCTTGCTTTGCGACGCTGGTATCCTCTTCAACTACGAACGTAAACTGCTCGTCCGGAGCCTTCTTGTTTATTGAAAAATTAAACCCGGGAATTACATCATCTATCTCGTTTGAATCCCGAGTCACCTGCAATCCATTGACGTATATGAGTGCATCTACACCTTTCTGCGTTTGGTTTGCTTGTGAAAAATTCGTAGCGTTAAACTCAAACCCAACAAGAGAAACGTCATCTGCGCTGACTTTCAGCGCATTATTCGCACCCGACTGGGCGTTCAACTGTAGCTGTGCTTGCCCATCAATTGTGAGAATACTGGCTCTTACCCCGCCATCAGCCAAATTGATTTTGTTAGCGAGTGTCTGCAAGGTATCACTGGTGGAGACTTCGATGGTTAGAGCCGCTTTATCCGCGTTTAGCTCAAGGGATTGAGGATCACCAAGGCCATCGTACGTCCATGCCCCAAACTGTATCGTGAGATTACCGGAAATATTCATGGCGGCATTTTTGTCCGCTACCGGATCAAAAGTGATTGAGTGCGCCTGAGCGACCTCCTCTACTTCGATCTGGTAACTGCCAGGCTGCGCGCCAGGATCAATGGAATTTGGGGTAATGACATTCGTATCAGGAAAAGCAACCGAACGGGAGTTGAAGGTATCATTGTCAGCTAGAGTACTTAGCAGTCCCTTAAAGGTCGATAGAGAGCTCTTCAACGTCCCGTAAGCTGAGATCTGTGCTTCAAGTTTCTCTTGCTTCGAATCTAAGCGAGTATCTGTCGCTTGCCTTTCAGCTGCAACCAAACCAGTTACAAGGGCAGTGGTATCGATACCTGAACCACCGCCTAAACTTCTAATAACATCAACCATAGCTCACCCTGAAAACACTATCACCCATGATAGTAGAATCGGCTGAATTTAAGAAATCTTGAGCGCCTACAAATGATGTTTTGACCTGCCAAACCTCAACATTCGTAGATTACAC
The DNA here is from genome assembly GCA_013373575.1 of Oceanospirillaceae bacterium. GTDB lineage: Bacteria > Pseudomonadota > Gammaproteobacteria > Pseudomonadales > Balneatricaceae > Marinobacterium_E. The sequence goes on from JABXHP010000239.1 coordinate 9,499, forward strand.
TCAGATTTTGGGATAACAAAACCTTTGGCAGAGCAACATTGAGGGTGACCGGTGACCGCTCCCCGAAAAACTAGACAATGACCTTGATGAGGTTTCCACTTAGACTAAAGGGATGGAGTGGCAAGGCCCTAGTATTGTAGACACCTGTTAGCGTTACAATAACGCCTAACAAGAGGTGATCACCAATGAGTGCAAAACGTTACACCGAAGAGTTCAAAATCGAA
>JABXHP010000207.1 GCA_013373575.1 Oceanospirillaceae bacterium
ATCGCCATAATCGGAGCTACTAGGGTTAGCGCCAGACCCGACATAAGCCAGTGCGCGGTTACCTTCGCCAGTACAACCATGAATAGGGGCTGAGGGCTAAGCAGAAGCTGTTCCAGAGAGCCATCCTCAAAGTCCGCCTTAAACAGCGACTCTAGTGAAAGCAGGGTCGACAGTAGTGCTGCGACCCAAATAAGGCCCGGAGCCAACTCAGCTAGAAATAGCGGTTCTGGACTTACTCCTATGGGAAATAGAGTCACCACTATCAAAAAGAAGATTAGCGGGTTCACTAACTCGCTTTTGCGGCGAAACGCCAATACGAGGTCGCGCTTGAAAGTCTGAGCAAACAAACGGCCGACGGAGACTTGCCGATCACTCATACGCAACCTCCGTCTGTGGTTTACCAAGACTTAGCGTTCGTACAGGCATCGAGTCGCTTAAATCCTGATGGGTCGTCAGAATGACACTCCCGCCCTGACTTAAGTGTTTCAGCATGAGTGCCTCTTTGGCAGCCACACCCAGCTTGTCTATGGCTGTAAATGGCTCATCAAGAATCCACAATTTGGCACTGCTCATATAGAGGCGAGCCAACGCAATGCGGCGTTTCTGACCAGCCGAGAGTTGGTAGGAGGGCACGTCCTCAAAGCCTTTTAAACCGACCTGCGCAATGGCATAGCCAATCTTTGAGTTATCAAGCGAAGGGTGCAGTGCACACTGCCAGCTCAAATTCTCTTCAGCGGTTAACTGCGCGCTCACGCCAGGCTGGTGGCCAATGTAGACAAGCTCTGCAAGAAAGGCCTCTTTTGCCTCCCCTAGCGTCTCTCCACACCAGAAAATCTCACCTTCAAAGTGGTTACTCAGGCCGCTGAGAATTCGCAGCAAAGTGGTTTTACCACTGCCGTTGCGCCCCTCAATCTGTAGAATCTCTCCTGCATTGAGCTGCAGGTCGAGGTTTTCAAACAACACCCGATCATCTCGCTCACAATAGAGGGATTTGGCTCTCAGTAACTCAGCGCCCACCAAAACTCCTAATAACGAAAAATACTATAACTTAGGCTGACTACCTGACCGGCACCTGACCAGTAAGGATGGATAAACTAAACTCAAACCGACAGCAGCCGATATTTAACAAGCGGCAGATTATAACCTTATTACTTTAAACAGTCAGGTGACTGCGACCAATGATGTTACCAGTGCAGTCCCAAAGCCTTGCGCGCAGTGAAAACGCAACGCCAACGCGGGATATAACTCAGATACTCCAACCCAATGTGGAGCAATCTGCCCGCGTGGTGAATGTACGCCAAGATCCTGTCTCGCCTACGCTATTCCGTATTTCACTAGAGATTGGAAACCATCGCCTTGATGTAATGACCAATCGCCCGCTTGCCGAAGGGCTCACTGTACTTTTAAGCCGCGACTCGCGCGGCGAGGTCTCGCTGCGTCTGCCACTGCCCAGCGCACCCACAACAACTCAAACCAATCAAGCACAAGCACTAAATCAGCTAAGCACTCAAGCCAACCAATTCGTGGCCATGATCGCCCCAGAGAGCCGGGCGCAAGCGCAGCAAATGCTGGCACAAACCCAAATGACAGCGCTAGTGCAGCCACAGCTTACAACTTCGACGGCAGCTGCAGTCACAGCTGCCGTTGCAAACCAAGTCGCGCTCAACTCTAATCAGGGATCCTCTACTGCAACTAGCCCGAGCACCAATGCGGGCTCTGTTACCAACAGCAGCGTAGCCACAACCTCGACAGCGTCAACAGCATCACTAGGCGCGCAACTCAACAGCGGCACTAGCGCCGCTCAGTCTGCAGTAGCGAACCAACCGGCAATTGAAGCGCTCACGCAAATTCGTGGCCAAACAGGACAAGGAGCATCACAACAACAAGCCCTAACTTCCTCCACAGTATCCGCTGTTGCACCATCTGGGACAACAGAAACACCAGCAGCACAACGCTCTGCACCTACGCCGCCTCAAACTGCACAGTCCGGCGTCACACAGACAACTTCAACTAATCAGACCAGTGCTGCGGCCACAGCCGCTAACATATCCGGCGCAGCACAAGCGACACCTCCAGGTAGCACTCAAACTGCGCTGGTTCTGGCCAAAGTTGTTCAATCTATCGAGCCAAGCGCGAGCCAACCCAATGTTGCCCGGGCAACAATCAACGTTGGCGGAGAGGCGATCAATATCATCTCTCCACGGCCACTTTTGGCGGGACAACAGATTCAGGTCACCCGCCTCAGTGAACAGGCGGTTCAGATTCGTTTGCTACCGCCGCAACCGGTGAAGACACTACCCGCCGAGGTGGTTGAGGAGATGCAAGCCCTACTGAGACAGGCGACGCCGCTGCAGGCCCCATTGGCAGATAGTCTGAATCAGATGCGCGCGCTAAGTAGTGGTCAAAGCCAAGACGCCGTCGGAAAAATCGTGCGCTCACTGATGAGCCTATTTAGCCTAACTCCCCAAACAAAACCTGAGGCCTCTGCAAAGCAGGTAGAGCAGATGATGCAGCAGTCAGGTATGTTTACCGAAAACCGACTCGCTAGCCAAGCACGAGGTCTACCCTTAAGCGTAGAGGATCTGCGCACCCGTTTGGGTCAGTTGCGACGGGCGAGCCAAGAGCTACCGACGCAGGTTAGAGAGCAGATGAACGCACTAATCGACCGGGCTGAAGCACGCACTACGCATCAACAGATCAACAGCGCTAGACAATGGCGCGACTACCCAGATGGTAGCGCTGAGCGCTATTTCCGGATGGATCTACCACTGCAAACACCTGAAGGCTTCAAACAGGTTGAGCTTGAACTGCGAGAGCAGCGACGCCCAATCTCACCAACAGAGCTGCAGACTAACTGGACGCTTAATCTGCATTTCGACCTAAACCCAATTGGCGCCGTAGACGCGCGCGTTCACCTGGAAGATGAGTGGGTAATGAGCGTCGCCTTCTGGGCGCAGAGCAGACAGACAACAGAGATGATTAGAGACCGCTTAGAGAGTTTCTCAGCGCACCTAGAAAAACAGGGCTTTCAGATCGATACCATCAACGTGCGCAAAGGCAAGGCCCCCAATGATTTGGCGCCAGCCATAAGCAAACACCTTGTGGACGTGCACACATGAGTGAAGAGAGTGAAAACAAAGGTGCGGTAGCACTGCGCTATGACATGGAAAACGGCGGCGCGCCCCATGTAACGGCCAAAGGACGTGGACTGATTGCGGAACAGATACTAGCTATCGCCAAGGAGCATGATGTCCATATACATCACAGCCCTGAACTGCTTGAAGTTCTTATACGACTTGAACTGGGTGATGAGATTCCGGAGTCACTCTATCGCGCTATTGCCGAGATTATCGCATTTACCTATCAACTTGCCGAAGAGAGAAAGCGCGGGGAGTAACCGCTCAGTGCTGCTTACTCAGTGCAGGCTTGGTGCCTGGTTCAAGTTCGCGATGGAGAAGTGCCATAAGCTCCGCTTCCGGCCGGCCAATGCCGCAATTTCTCACCAAGTCATCCACGTCAGCGCCCATCTCCATGAGCCGAGCCGCCTGATTATAGGCCAGCTGTGTTGGATCGCGATTCTCCAATTCGTGCTGCTTCTCAACCGTAAGGTTTAGACGATGCTCGATCGACTTGAGGCGTTTACCCATACCGATGGAGCCGGTCGTCATGGCTTTAATCTCACCGCGCACAACGTTTATGAGAGCCTGAGTTTTTCTACTCTGTGCACGCAGACGTAAGGATAGAATGACCAACCATCCCAGCAATAGGATCAGCACACCTATCATCACAGCTAACAACAAACTCAGCTGAGAAGCACTCAACTCCATCGAACGTCCTACTCAATTTTCGCCGAAAAGGCCTCAACAAGAAGCGGAATATCGATCAGTGCACAGCGCTCCGGCATATAAGTTCCTATAAGCCAGCTACGTTGAGAGCGATCAGTGTTCCAGTTGAGTTCATCGTGCGGTATCTCGATCGACTTTACAAGTCCATCACAGGCTAGCGCCCAGATGCGACCCGGTAGTACAACAAACTCTTTATACTCGGCGTACTCAGGCTTGTACTTTTCAGGTATGAGCCAGAGAGCGGTATCAACAACGTCAGTCGTAGAGCGCTCACCCTCTATTCGCCCGATGACCCACTCAGGCAGGCCAGAGATACTCATGGAGACATTCTCAAAACTAAACGCCGCCTCCATCTGATCCTGGGGTATAGCGAGGCGCATCCCATGCATATCTATCAGTACAGCATTGATGATAGCTCGACGATCTACAGGCTGTTCTAGGCTAGCATGTTGCAGCAAATCTGCCTCTCGAGAGGCCTCCATCATCGCAGCGATCTCTTCATCTTCAGATAATTCTGGTTCTGGTTCTGGTTCTGGTTCTGGTTCTGGTTCTGGTTCTGGTTCTGGTTCTGGTTCTGGTTGAGCATGCCCCGCTGAATGCAGATCTGCTTCAATTGACGCTGCCATCGCCGCAGCAATTTCATCATCGCTCATCTCATCGGACTCTTCGACAACTTCAGTCTCTGCAACCTGTGCTGTCGAGTGGGCAAATGCACCCTGCCCTGCAGCCTGCAATGCATCCAACAGAGACTCAAACTCGTCGTCGGTAATCAAATCGCTGCTTGGCTCTGGCTCTGGCTCTACAAGAGTGTTGTAAGGCTCAACCGTCTCTTCAACAATA
>JABXHP010000094.1 GCA_013373575.1 Oceanospirillaceae bacterium
GCCATCGGATCAGAGAAGGGTACACCTAGCTCAATAACATCAGCACCCGCTTCAACCAGAGCGTGCATTAACGGCACAGTAACAGATGGTTGCGAATCCCCTGCTGTTACATATGGGATTATCGCCTTCTTACCATCGGCTTTAAGTTGGTTAAAGCGCGCTTCAATACGATTCATTCGTCTCTTTTCCCTAAACCTTACATCTCAATGCCGTCGATCTGCGCGACGGTATGAATATCTTTATCACCACGACCCGAGAGGTTCACTACGATCACTTGATCGGGTGACATCTCTTTCGCCATTTTCATCGCATACGCCACAGCATGAGCGGACTCAAGCGCTGGCATAATGCCTTCAATCTGGGTCAGTTTTCGGAAGGCGTCCATCGCCTCGTCATCAGTGGCAGCAACATACTCTGCGCGACCGATATCCTTAAGGTAACTGTGCTCAGGGCCCACACCAGGGTAGTCTAGACCCGCTGATACCGAGTGAGTGCCAAGGATTTGACCCGCATCATCTTCCATCAGGTAGGTGCGCATACCATGCAGCACCCCCGGACGACCTGCAGTCAGCGGAGCAGCATGCTGCCCGGTCTCCAAACCGTAGCCGCCCGCCTCTACGCCAATCATGCGCGTCTCTTTGTCATCCATGAACGGGTAGAACATACCAATGGCATTCGAACCACCGCCGACACAAGCCACTACAGCATCTGGCAGACGACCGATTTGGGCCATTGATTGCTGTTTAGTCTCACGACCAATAACGGCTTGGAAGTCACGCACAAGCTTGGGATAGGGGTGCGGACCTGCAGCGGTGCCTATGATGTAGTAGGTGTTATCGACGTTGGTAACCCAGTCGCGCATCGCTTCGTTCATCGCGTCTTTGAGAGTACGCGTACCAGAAGTCACTGGGATAACCTCAGCGCCTAAGAGGCGCATACGGTAGACGTTCAGAGCTTGGCGACGCACGTCCTCTTCACCCATGTAAACCTTACACTCCAGACCCAAGCGCGCCGCAACCGTAGCTGAAGCCACGCCATGCTGTCCCGCACCCGTCTCAGCGATCACACGAGGCTTACCCATGTATTTGGCGAGCAGCGCTTGGCCGATGGTGTTATTCACCTTGTGAGCACCAGTATGGTTGAGATCTTCGCGCTTGAGCCAGATCTGCGCCCCGCCACAATGGGCAGATAAGCGCTCGGCATGGTAAAGCGGCGATGGACGACCGACATAATGCGCCAGGTCCTTATCAAACTCGGCCTGAAAATCGGGGTCTTTACTCAATCTGTCGTAGAGAGCCTCTAGCTCTTCCAGAGCACCCATCAGAGTTTCAGATACGAATCGACCGCCATGAATACCAAAGTGGCCATTGGCATCAGGCATTTGAATTGAGTTGTTCTGCTCAGCTGTTGTTGACACGGTGCACCTCAGCAATAAATTGTTTTAGTTTTTCGGCGTCCTTGATTCCCTTCGATCGCTCTACACCACCGCTAACATCAATGGCGTAGGGCCGCACCTGATCAACAGCAGCAGCGACGTTGCTACTGTCCAGACCACCAGCCAGGGTTATCCCCGCAGCCAGATGAGCCGGTATCCTTGACCAGTCGAACTTTTCACCTGTACCGCCAGGGATACCTGGGGTGTAGGCATCAAGCAAAACACCTCTCGCGCTTGCGTACGCGAGCATCTCTTGGTTTAGATCTAAATCGGGTCTCATTCGCAGAGCTTTTATATAAGGGCGGTTATAGCCACCGCACTCATCAGCGCTCTCATTGCCGTGAAATTGCAACAGATCCACCTGTGTCTCATCGACAACCTTACGAATAAACTCAGGCTCAGCATCAACAAACAGAGCCACACTGGTAACGAAAGGTGGCAACTGAGCAATGATGGGAGCGGCGTCTGCGATTGAAACCGCGCGTGGGCTTTTCGAGTAGAATACAAATCCGAGTGCATCAGCGCCCGCGTCGACAGCCGCCTTCGCGTCTTCGATTCGGGTGATTCCACAGATCTTAACTCGCGTTCTCAAAACAAGCTCTCAAGCGCAAAAACAGAGCGGCTATCTTAACGTAGCCGGGGCTTAAGCGAAAGGCTTAGCGGCCGGCTTTGATCCGACTCAATGTAATCCGAGGTGATCGCGCCCTCTACAAGAAAAATGGGCCTTTATTACCTGGCGGGAGATCAAACTCTGGGGGGTATTTTACGTCGACAAAGTAGAGCCCCCAGGGGGGGGCCGTCACGCCTCCCATTCGCCTATCACGGGCCTCTAATACCTCGCGACTCCACTCCACGTCGGCTTCGCCGGAACCAATCTTCATAAGTACACCAGCGACGTTTCGCACCATATGGTGGAGGAAGGCGTTAGCGCAGATATCAATAACGATGAGCTCCCCCTTCTGATAAACATCAAGGGAGTTGACCGTCTTAACGGGACTTTTCGCCTGGCAGGCGATAGCACGGTAGGAGGTGAAGTCGTGCTCACCAACCAGGTGTTTCGCCGCCTGTTGCATGCGCGATAGCTCCAGAGTTTTGTGCGTCCAAGTCACACCCCGACTCAAAATGGCAGGCTTAACTTCTGCGGAGTAGATGAGATAACGGTAGCGACGCTCCATCGCGCTAAAGCGCGCATGAAATTGATCTGAGACCCGTTGTGCCCAAAGCACTGCGACGTCATCGGGGAGTTTTGTGTTGGTTCCACGTACCCAAGCACGACTCGGGCGCTCAACCTGAGCATCGAAATGGACCACCTGGTAGCAGCCATTTACACCGGTATCAGTGCGCCCGGCGCAGATTACGCTGACAGGGTGACAGGCGATCTGAGAGAGCGCAGCTTCCAACGTCTCCTGCACTGTGGCGACCTGCTCTTCCCGTTGGGATTGCCAGCCGTGATAGTTATACCCTGCATACTCGATCCCAAGTGCATAACGAAAAAGGGCGACTTGCGTCGCCCCTTCTTGGTATTGCGTGCTACTCATTAGCTCAACTTATCCAATAGAGATTGGGCTTCGGCCTGCTGCTCAGCAGAGCCGTCGCGAACGATTTCCCCAAGGATATCACGAGCACCCTCGGTATCGTCCATCTCAATGTAAGCGCGAGCAAGATCAAGCTTCGTCTCTACTTCATCGGCCCCATCTAGGAGGTCGAAACCCTCATCCATGTTCAGGTCTTCATCACCCTCTTCCACCAACTCAATATCACCCTCATCCTCTGCCAACATCTCTTCAATGTCGTCGTCTAAGCTGAGATCGAGGTCGTGGGCGATGTTGGCGGTTAGCTCCTCTTCAACCAACTCACCCGGCTTTTTAGCTCGCTGAGGCTCATCGATTGCCGCCTCATCATCAAGACCGCTAATCATCGCATCAAGGTCAAAATCCAGATCTTCGCCATCTTCAGCTTTCAGCTCTGGCTCTGGCTCTGGCTCTGGCTCTGCTTCTGGTTCATCGTCGTCCAGCAACTCCATATCGAAGCTCAGCATCTCATCGAGATCATCAGCCTCTGCCTCTTCCTCAGACTCCTCTTCACCCGAGGTGTCACCCGATGCGCCAACAGCGTCTACAATAAACGAATCCTCTTCATCGGGGAGATCGAAATTGAAGTCGAGATCCTCATCTTCATCCGCCGAGGTACTCAGGTTATCAGCCAATAACTCGGCCTCTAGATCCTCGTCAGCAGTAGGTTTTACCACATTAAAATCTAGATCTAGGTCCTCTTCATCCTCGTCATCGCCTACCTCAGCCGTCTGAGTTGCAGCTTCAGCTTTGGCTTCGGCTTCTGCTTCAACCTCGGCGACGGTTTTGCCGAACTGCGCAGCCTCATCCTCCTTCAGCTCCTCAGCACTCTCCATTAGCAGGGCATCAAGATCATCGTCTACGAGATCATCTAAACTCTCATCGACTGGCAGGGTATCTAGGCCAGACTCCTCAGCCAAATCGAACTCCATCGGTTCATCGATGAGATCAGCTTCATCAGGCTCTTCTGATGACGAAACCTGATCGGATTCTGGTTCAACCTCTTCACTGAAGAACTCGTCATCAATCATCTCGTCAGCTTCAGCTGCGACTTCAGACTCACCATCAGAATCATCCACAGCAAAGGCTAGCCCCTCAAGCTCATCGTCTTCGATAACCTCATCCTCTGCCCGGGCGAGTTCATCTACATCGGTATCAACCTCAGCATCCTCATCCAGCAGAGCGTCAAGGTCATCAATCTCGCCCGCTTCAAATTCTGTGTCGACATCATCATTGAGAATATCATCGAGCACAGAGTCGATCTCTGAGTCATCTCCCTCTGCTTCCAACTCAGATTCCGGTATAGGCTGAGGCGCAGCCTCTTCAACCTCGGTCGACTCATCCAGATCAAGATCCATATCGAGGTCTAGATCAGCAAGATCATCAAGCTCGTCGAGCTCCTCATCTTGCATCTGAGCAGCTGCCGCTCCTGCAACTGCGCCGGCCGCCACAGCTGCTGCGGGTGCAGCACTCGATGGCGCAGGTGTATCCAGTTCATCTGCTTCGTCAAATTCTGGAATCTCATCTGTTTCGGGCTCGGACTTTTTCGACTTTTTGCGTTTACGAGGTACCGACTCCTCCTCATACTCGCCACGCTTACGACGACGCGCGAGCGCCATTAGCGCGAGCAAGAGCACCAACACCCCACCGGCACCGCCAAGATAGATTGGGTTAGCCATTAGCATGTTGATGAACTCGTCAACAGCACTAGGCTTGGGTTTATTCGCCTCCTGAGCCTGTTTCAGCATCTCAGCTTGAAGCGCTGCCATCTGTTGATCTTTGAGCTCAATCAGGCGCTGCATGGCAACTAACTGCTCCTGGATCGAGTCAAGCTTCTCACCAAGGTCTGCATTTTCACGCGAAACCTTATCGACCGACTCTTGGGTCATCAGCAGGCGATTCTCAAGCTCCTCATTACGCTGCATGAGCTCCATTTCACGCGCGCCTGGCTCAGCCTCTGCAGCCGAGAGCGCCTCTTCTGCACTCGCCTCTTCATCTGGCGCCGCTTCGCTAGAGACCTCAGTTTCCGCCTCTGCTTGTGGCTCCGCGGTAACGATCTTTAGCTGACTATCGGCTTCAGTGCCGGGGGCGCCCTCAGCCGTCCCGCTCGCCTCAGCCGGGGTATCAACCGGCTTGGCGGGCTCCTCTTTTTTTGCAGTCGCTGCACGACGACCCGCTTTCCACTCGGCTGTCTGCCGCGCAGCTTCAGCGATCGCCTGTTTGCGCGTTAAAGCACGAGCCTCTTCAGCAGTCGGTATCTGCATCACTTTACCGGCGCGCATCACGTTGATGTTGCCGGTCGGGAAGATCTGTGGATTCTTGCGCTGCATCGCAATCATCATCTGCTCAATGCTGATATCTGAGGCTGGCCGGTTGTTCTTGGCGAGTACATAGAGCGTATCGTTGTTGTTAACGAATACCTCTGACCCGCCCATATTGGTTTTGATGTTAGCGGTGGTTTTGGGCTTCGCCTGTGTTGGCGCAGATACTGGCCTGGGTGCTGCCGGCTGCTGCAGTGCGCTCGGGGCACTTATTGTGGTAGTGACGGGGGCCGGATCAAACACAGGTGGATCGAGCAACAGCGTGTACTCGCGAACCAGACGCCCGTTGGGCCAGTTCACTTCCATCAGGAAGCTAAGGAATGGCTCTTGTACGGGTACCGATGAGGTGACGTGAATCGAACCACTGCCATCGGGCTCAATCTTTACCTGAAACTTCACGTCGCTAAGGAAACGAGATTTGCTCAATCCAGCAAGGGAGAACTCATCAACATCAGCCATGCGCGGCATGATCTGTAGTGGGGAAAGGTCGCGAACCTGCACCAGACGTATATCGGCATCTAGCGGTTCATTCAGTGCTGAATTCACACGGATCTCTCCGAGACCCAGTGCATTTGCCTGTCCGGCTGTAATAGCTGCAGCTACAGCGAGACTAAGCGCGAGTTTGCGCACCATCTTATCTATCCTTATCTTTGGCCAGTAAGCCTGTTTTTTTTGCCAGAAAAACAGGCAGTTGCGTTTCGCGAAACTACCTGAAGTATTGTAGGAAGATAGAAAGTGGTCAAGCGAGCCAGTGCATTTAGCACTGACGCGCCCAAAAAGAGACAGAAAACGGTTAATTAGTGCGCAGTTACAAGCACTCTGAGAGCGTCTATGGCGTTTGAGGCCCGCCCCAAACGCTGCTCGTCGAACAGCAGCGTCGCCAGAAGCACATTTTCATCCCGCGAATCAAATCGCAAACGCGCAACCAGACACTCATCGATACCGGTAGCGCTCTGCGTCGATGCAGACGCGGAAGGGGCGTAGCGCAACTTCGCCTCACGATCGATCAACCTTACCAGTTCAGCGATCTCTGCACCTTTCGCAAGCTCAATCGCCAATGTTAGCGCAGTACCGTGAAAAAGGGGCACTTCAACAGCAGAAGCGTTCACCTCTAGATCCTCTGCACCAAGCAACTCACCTAAACCCTCTGCAAATAGCGACTCCACACTCATCGAGCCGTCGGCTTCGAGCGGTTGCGGCTGGGCTAGCAGGTTAAATGCCATGCTCGAATCCAGCAACTTAGCCGCTGCCTCGCGCCCATTCAACAGATGCGCTGTCTCTGTAGCGAGCGCTTGAACCCCCGCCTGATCGTGAAGGCTGGCAGGCAGCATCAAGGTCGCAGTAACACGTAGCGGCTCAACAGCTGCCGAGAGCGTTTTGAGCAGCAGAGCGGTTGTCAGCAGAGCCGGTTCCGGTGAGCGAAATGCCGCCCCCTTCTCCAAACTGAGCTGAGTTTGTGCCACACCGCTTAACAACAGTTGACCCGCGGCGGTCTGCGCTCGCGCATGAAGGTCAAGTAGTGTCAGAGCGGGGGCTATCTGAGCAATAGTTTCAGCCGGTATTTCGGGGGCACAGAGTACCGCCAGCTTAGCCTCGTCCAAATTGATGTTGGCGTAGCTGCGCACGCGCAATGCACTGCCATTCACCATGAGCGAACGACCCGCCTCCTCCTCAGTATCGTACAACTCAAAAATCACCTCCTTTGCCAGAGGGTGATCTTCAAGCAACTCAAGTAACTGCTCGCCAGCAAGCGAACTGACACCCAGAAGAAGAACTTTATTCGACATGCAATAACTCCAGATATAAATCAGCCCGCAGAAGCGGGCCGAGTGTTTCAAGTGCGTGTGATTAACGCTCGCTCAGGATTCTGAGCATACGGCGTAGAGGCTCCGCGGCACCCCAAAGAAGCTGGTCACCCACGCTGAACGCGTTTAGGTACTGCTTACCCATCTTCATTTTACGCAGACGACCAACGGGAATACTCAGTGTTCCGGTTACCTTCGTCGGAGTTAGCTCCTCCATAGTGACCTGACGATCATTCGGTACAACTTTTACCCAGTCGTTAGCTTCAGCAATCATCGACTCAACCTCATCCAGCGGGATGTCTTTGTTAAGTTTGATGGTAAATGCTTGGCTGTGACAGCGCATTGAACCGATACGCACACAAGTTCCGTCAATAGCGATAGGGTTCGCTATGCGACCAAGAATTTTGTTGGTCTCAACGTACCCCTTCCACTCCTCTTTCGACTGACCATCGGCTACTGGTACATCAATCCAAGGGATCAACGAACCTGCCAGCGGCACGCCAAAGTTATCTACCGCGAGTTCGTTACGCATGGTGTTAGCCACCTGGCGATCGATATCCAGAATTGCAGAAGCGGGATCTTTTAGCATCGCCGCTGAACCGTCGCGAATCTGACCCATCTGAGTAATCAGCTCACGCATGTTACGAGCACCAGCACCAGAAGCCGCCTGATACGTCATTGAGGTGAGCCACTCAACATGGCCCGCCTTGAAGAGACCGCCCAGACCCATGAGCATCAGTGAAACTGTGCAGTTGCCGCCAACGAACGTTTTGATGCCTTTGCTAAGACCCTTGTCGATGACATCGGAATTAACTGGGTCAAGAATAATGATAGAGTCGTCTGCCATACGCAGAGCGGAGGCGGCATCAATCCAGTAACCGTCCCATCCTGCTTCGCGCAGTTGAGGGTAAATCGCCTTCGTGTAGTCGCCACCCTGACAGGTAATAATTACATCCATCTGTTTAAGCGCATCAATATCATTTGCGTCTTTCAGCGGAGCAATCTCTTTACCGATCTCAGGGCCTGCCTGGCCTACCTGAGAAGTGGTGAAAAATACTGGCTCGTTGATCTGGTCAAAGTCTTTCTCTTCCAGCATACGCTGCATGAGAACCGACCCGACCATACCGCGCCAGCCAACAAAACCTACACGATTCATGTTAAACCTCTGTTTGAGAGTACGTCTGTCCCCGATATCCAATTTCGAGGGCTATTAAAAAAGGCCGGTTTCTGACCGGCCTTATTGCGTGTCGCGGCCGCTTACGCGCTAAGCGCAGCGATAACCGCGTCACCCATTTCCGTTGTGCTAACCTGCTGCATACCTTCAGAGAAGATATCCGCGGTGCGCAGTCCTTGATCGAGAACATCGCTAACCGCTTTCTCAATACGATCGGCCGCATCACCTTTATCCAGCGAATAGCGCAACATCATAGCGGCTGAGAGGATAGTTGCCAATGGATTTGCGATGTTTTGACCGGCGATATCCGGAGCTGAACCGTGACAGGGCTCATACATGCCCTGTCCCAGCTTGTTAAGGGAAGCTGATGGCAACATACCGATAGATCCCGTCAGCATCGCTGCAGCATCCGACAAGATATCACCGAACATGTTACCGGTAACCACAACATCAAACTGCTTTGGTGCCCGCACAAGCTGCATAGCTGCGTTATCGACATACATATGGCTCAGTTCAACTTCCGGATACTCAGATTTGAGCTCCTCCATCACCTCACGCCACAACACTGTCACTTCAAGTACATTGGCCTTATCAACTGAACAGAGTTTCTTACCGCGAGCCATCGCCGCTTCAAATGCGACACGACCGATGCGCTTGATCTCCTCTTCGTTGTAAACGTAGGTGTTGTATCCCTCACGCAGGCCCGCTTCAGTGGTGCGCACGCCACGCGGCTGACCGAAGTAGATACCGCCTGTCAGTTCGCGCACAATCAAAATATCCAGACCCGAAACCACCTCAGGCTTGAGCGTGGATGAATCAGCTAACTGCGGGTAGAGAATTGCTGGGCGCAGGTTACCAAATAGCTCAAGATTAGAGCGAATACCCAGCAGCCCCTTCTCTGGGCGGATCTGGAAGTCAGGGTTCGCATCCCATTTTGGACCACCTACGGCACCCAGTAGAATACCTTTTGACTCACTCGCTTTCGCAAGTGTCTCCTCTGGCATAGGTACGCCGTGCGCATCGATTGCCGCGCCGCCGAGGTGCGCTTCGTCAAATTCCAAGCCTAAGCCGTTTTGCTCGTTTACAAGCTCCAAAACGCGGCGCGCTTGCGCAATAATCTCAGGCCCGATACCGTCGCCCGGGAGAATTAATACTCTGTTTTCGTTCATCTATATTTCCAAAGTTATGCTGCTGTACGAGCGCAGTTTACTGCGCGACTAATCGCTCGATAAATCGAGCGATTACAGGTTATTTAATTGCGTCAAACAGCCAAGGAGCCTGGTCGCGGCGCTTCGCTTCATAGGCACGAATATCGTCAGCATGCTCAAGCGTAAGGCCAATATCGTCTAGACCATTCAGCAGACAGTGTTTGCGAAAAGCGTCAACCTCAAAACTGTACTCTTTCCCAGTTGGGCTCACCACTGTCTGGTTTACCAGATCAACCGTCAGGCTCATGCCGGGTTCAGCAGCGACCGCTTTAAACAGCTCATCAACCTCATCTTCAGTCAGGATGATTGGCAAAAGACCATTCTTGAAGCAGTTATTGAAGAAAATATCGGCGTAGCTCGGCGCAATGACCGCGCGGAAGCCGTAGTCATCAAGCGCCCAAGGTGCGTGCTCACGGCTTGAACCACAACCAAAGTTAGTTCGTGCAAGCAGAATACTGGAGCCCGCGAACTCAGGTTTGTTCAGCACGAAATCAGGATTCAATGGACGACCACTACAATCTTGATCGGGTTGGCCCTCATCTAGATAGCGGATCTCATCAAATAGGTTCTTGCCAAAGCCAGAGCGCTTAATCGACTTGAGAAACTGCTTCGGAATGATCAGGTCGGTATCAACGTTCTTACGATCCAGAGGAGCGACAACGCCTGTATGTGTTTCAAACTTCTTCATCGTCTCTCTCCCCTATTAAGCGTTCAGCTCTAATGTGCGCACATCAACAAAGTGGCCGGTGACCGCTGCCGCTGCTGCCATCGCTGGACTCACAAGATGAGTTCGACCACCAAAGCCCTGACGACTTTCAAAGTTTCGGTTTGAAGTAGAGGCACAGTGCTCTCCATTACCCAATTTATCTGGGTTCATAGCCAGACACATTGAACATCCCGGCTCACGCCACTCAAGACCCGCCTCTTCAAAGATCTTATCCAGTCCCTCAGCTTCAGCCTGGGCTTTGACCAGACCTGAGCCCGGCACAACCAGTGCCTGCTTAATGGTTGGCGCAACCTTACGACCCTTAACCACTACAGCAGCTGCGCGCAGATCTTCGATACGGCTATTGGTACATGAACCGATAAAGACACGGTCCAGCTTGATGTCAGTAATAGACTGATCAGCAGTTAGACCCATATATTGCAGCGCTCGCGTAATCGCATTAGCCTCATCAGAGTCCTTAGCGTTGGCTGGGTTTGGAACTGTACCGTCAACCGCAACTACCATCTCTGGAGATGTACCCCAGGTCACCTGCGGCTTGATATCTTCGGCACGAATCTCTACGACCTTATCGAAAACTGCATCCTCATCAGAGACCAAACCTTTCCAGTTCTCTACAGCCGCGTCCCAAACATCGCCCGTTGGTGAAAATGGACGCCCTTTAAAGTACTCGATCGTCTTATCATCCACTGCAACCAAGCCAACGCGCGCACCCGCTTCAATCGCCATGTTGCAGATAGTCATGCGTCCCTCTATAGAGAGCGACTGGATCGCCGAACCACCAAACTCCAGTGCACAGCCTGTGCCGCCAGCCGTACCGATGACACCGATGATGTGCAGCACAACATCCTTCGCGGTTACACCCGTACCCAGCTCGCCGTCAACACGCACCAGCATGTTCTTCATCTTCTTCGCGATCAGACACTGCGTTGCCAATACATGCTCAACTTCAGAGGTGCCGATACCGTGTGCCAGCGCGCCAAAAGCACCGTGAGTAGAGGTGTGCGAGTCACCGCAGACAACAGTAGAGCCCGGCAAGGTCATGCCCTGCTCTGGACCTACAACGTGTACGATACCTTGACGCTCGTCCAGCATCTTGAACTCAACGATTCCATACTCGTCACAGTTCTCATCCAGCGTCTTGACCTGGATTCGTGATACAGGGTCGACAATCTCATCGACACCACCGGCACGCGCCGTGGTAGGAACATTGTGGTCAGGCGTCGCCAAGTTGGCGTCAATACGCCAGGGCTTGCGCCCCGCCATACGTAGGCCCTCAAAAGCCTGGGGAGAGGTTACTTCGTGTAAAATCTGACGATCAATGTAAATCAGCGAGCTGCCGTCTTCATTCTGGCGCACCAAGTGTGCATCCCAGAGTTTGTCATAGAGTGTTTTACCAGCCATGTCTTACTCCTAGCGTTAGTGGTGCCAATTGTAAGGAGCTACTTTAAAATAGACAAATTCATTATTTTTGTAGAATGCATTCCTACACGGAATAGATCTGCTGAATCAATCCAACCATAGTTTCGGCAGATAACCCCGCATCTTCGCAACCCTGCCAGGCGCACGCCATTCGCGGCCCATTAATCTACTCACGCAGCTCGCTCTAACAGAGCCTTAACGGCTGCTCTAACATCGCCTCTAGATGGCGACCGCGCCATCTCCAGTAAAAACTAACGAGCGAGGTTGGTCTATGCCATCAGCTCTGGCAACAAGGACGATCGGAATAAGTTAGCATACAGAGGCTCTAACTTTCTGGGGCGTTTTGGCCGCGCCCCCAATACGCAGCTTGGCCAGATTCCGCACCAAGGTGCTGGCTAGGATTTCACGCAGGTCTAATCGGGGACTTTTGTTTTACGCAAAACCAGCGCAATATAGCGCCTCGATTTCATAGAGCTCTAACGCATGTCGCTGTCGGTTTACGCACTTTTTATCACCACTTTCTTTTTCGTCTCCATCACCCCTGGTATGTGCATGACACTCGCCATGACGCTGGGTATGACTGTTGGTATACGTCGCACTCTCTACATGATGATCGGTGAGCTTATCGGCGTTAGTCTCGTTGTCGTGCTGACTATCCTTGGGGTGGCTGCTCTAATGCTGCAGTACCCGCAACTCTTCTTCGCGCTCAAGTGGTGTGGTGGTGCCTACCTGCTCTACCTCGGCATTCAATTGTGGCGTTCCAAGGGCAAAATGGCGATAAAGTGCGATAGCCCATCCGAAAGCCAAGCAACGGCCGGTTCACTCTTCTCGCAGGGTTTTATAACGGCCGTTGCCAATCCCAAGGGCTGGGCATTTTTCATCGCACTACTGCCGCCCTTTATTGATAACACCCAGCCGCTATTAATGCAGTCTGTAATTATGCTTGCGATTATCCTAGCGTTAGAGTTCCTCTCACTACTCGGCTACGCCTCTGGCGGCAAAGCGTTGAGCCATCTGCTGCGCAAGCGCGGCAATGTTCAAATTATGAACCGCATTGCCGGGACGCTTATGATGGGCGTCTCTGTTTGGCTTGCGCTTGGTTAAAAGATTAGCGAGCTAAAGAGATGGCACAGAACGCGACTATATATAAAGCGCATTTAGAGATCGCGGACATGGATCGGCACTACTACGCCGAGCACCCGCTGACGCTTGCGCTCCACCCATCTGAGACCCTCGAGCGAATGATGCTACGAGTCATTGGCTTTGCCCTTTTTGCCAGTGAGAGACTTGAGTTCACTCGCGGTCTTTGTGTCGATGATGAGCCCGATATCTGGTTAAAAAGCTACAGCGATGAGATAGAGCTCTGGATCGATGTAGGATTGCCTAGCGACAAACGTATTCGTAAGGCGTGCAATCGCAGTCGGAAGGTGAAGATTCTCTGCTACGGATCAGATCAGGCGCTACAGCCCTGGTTGCAGAGCATTCACGCGGAGCGAACTCGACAGAGAAACCTCGAGATAATTCATATCCCCAGCGACCAAAGCACAGCGCTGGCTAAGTTTGCCGCGCGTGGCATGCACTTGCAGGTCAATATCCAAGATGCTCAGCTGTGGCTCTCCAGCGAAACCCAAGCGCTTTTAATTGAACCCCAGATTCTCGAGCTCTGACTGCCAAAAGAGGGCGGCGGCCACGGGCGGGAGAATATTTGCGCAGTCTGCCTTGAGTGCAGCTCAGATGTCGGGAATTGCAGCGCTTAGGCTGGAACAAGCACTATTCTAAAGCTCACTAGCAACATAAGGCGGCAGTTCATCGAGCGATGGCACTGGTGTAGCCTTGCCTGCATCATCCACAGCAACAAAGCGGAAAATGGCCTCGGTTACCTTCTCTCGTTGCCCTATTCGCCCACGCCGAACCCAGGCTTCCACATGAATATCTAAAGAGGTACGCCCGACGCGCTCGACCTCGGTGTAGACACCCAGGATGTCACCCACCTTAACCGGGCGAATAAAGCTCATGCTGTCTACAGCAACGGTTACAACGCGGCGCTGAGCGCGCTGCCCCGCACAGATGCCTGCGGCAAGGTCCATTTGACTCAAAACCCAGCCACCGAAAATATCGCCAGCCGGATTGGTATCAGAGGGCATTGCAAGGGTACGAATCGTTAATCGACCGCGATCGGGGGCGTTTTCACTAGTCACGTTTACGGCACTCAGCTTATGTTGGGCTAACTATGTTACGCTGACTCTTCGGACTGAGCCAAGAGGTATCCGCTACCCTTCTGCTTAGCTTTGTACATAGCGCCATCAGCAAGCGCTATCAGCTGCTGCGGATCTTCAGTGGTTGCAGGGTAGATTGCGACGCCAATGCTGCCACCAAGATTCAGGGAGGTCCCGTTGTAGTCAAACGGTCTCTGCATGACCTCAACTAACTTTGAAGCCTGGGCCTCAATTGAGCTGAGCCCTTGATGGTCCGGCGCGATCAGCACAAACTCATCTCCACCGACCCGCATTAATACATCAGATTCACGGATATGCCGACTGAGCGAACGCGTAATATGCACAAGCGCTGCATCACCCGCTTCGTGACCATGCTCATCATTTATCTCTTTAAAATTATCCAGATCGATAAACATCAGAGCCATAGGTGCTTTGCTGCGTTTGGAGCGGCTTATCTCCAGCTCCAAATGATCTTGCAGAGCGCGCCGGTTGAGCAGCCCCGTCAGAGGATCCCTTTGAGCGATTTGAGAGAGCTCAGCCTCCCGTTCTATATAGTGAGAGATATCGAAGAGCGAGATGATCTGGAAGCGCTCCATATCAAACTCAAGCTCTTGAATATCAAGTTGTATTGGGTAGCTCCTACCGCCGGGAGCGGCTAAATGATCAACCCCGTCGCGTCTATCAACGAGAGTGTGCCAATTCACCCCGACACAGAGCTCTGATTCAAGTTCAAACCGGCTCTGTGCTGCCATATTTGCCTGCAACACTCGCCCTCTTCCGTCTGCTATTAGCATAGGGGTGCTGACGTTAGTCAACACCGACTCCAGAGCAACTATAGTCCTCTCGGCCGCCCGATGCTGACGCCTGAAAATGAGAACAATATAGAAGAAATTTCCCGTCGCTATCAGGAACAAGAGCCCCTGAATTACTCGTAACCTCTGTGTCTGTAACCCGGAGTACTCCTCCAACAAGACAACCAGAGTATTCATATCGGCCAATAAATCCTCGCTAACTTCGGACCACTGCTTAGCTAACTGGCGATATGTTGAACTGTCGTGAGCGCCTGCTAACGCGGTTGTCAGTTGTCCACTTAAGGGTTTTATGAGATCAAGCGCATCTTGCACTAGGGCTTGGGCTTGCCCATTAGGCACTGGATGTAGAACAACCTCTTGCAACTCAGCATCTAAAACTCGCCCACCGGTATTGAAAGCCGAGAGGGTTGATGTGAAGAGCGCATAACTATCAGCGGCCGTTGTGCGATGAAAGCTCCATTCAAGTTGGTAGTTTTCATCACTGAGTTGCAGTAACGACTTACCAATACGCTGGGTAAGCATACGCTGACGGCCGGCAAGGTTAATTGCTGAAGATTGTTCGTCTACATGCAGGGTAATTGCAAAGTTAAGTGCAAACATTGCACCGTCGAGCAGCAGAAAGATAACCACAGCCACTAGCAAGTTTACGCGATTTTTGTAGGCATGCCTCTTGTGGCTTAGCATCACTCAAAACACCTAATTGTGAATAACTGGAGCTTCCAATGTAGACTCAAATTGCGATGCAGCTTGCGGCGCATTATGAGTTAATTTGCGTAAATGTATGGCGCAAGATCCACCGCTACAAAGCCAACCGGCTTCATGATTTTGTCATCACTTGTGCGCTTCAAAACGAACACTTCATTAC
>JABXHP010000105.1 GCA_013373575.1 Oceanospirillaceae bacterium
TCTGGTTGACGATGCCATTGTCGTAGTGGAGAACATTCACCGCCACATGAGCGATGGTGCAACGGATCTCAAGCGTGCGATCCCGCTTGCGGTGGATGAGGTCGGAGGACCAACAATACTGGCAACCTTCACCGTTATCGCCGCACTGCTACCTATGGCCTTTGTGTCAGGGCTCATGGGGCCCTACATGCTGCCAATCCCAATTAACGCCTCAACCGGTATGTTGATCTCTTTGGGGGTGGCGTTCATCCTGACACCCTGGCTCTTTTTCCGTCTGTTCAAAGGCGAGACTATCGCGCATGCCCATGGGTCAGAGGGCGGCAGCGAGACACGAAGCCTGCGTCTTTTTACCGCGCTAATGACTCCGATGCTGAATGGGCGAAAGGGTGCAGCTAAACGCTATATGCTGCTGATCGGCATCCTTGCCCTGATTGCTGGTTCAGTCTATCTGGCGGTCAACCGTTCAGTGATTTTGAAGATGCTACCCTTCGATAATAAATCTGAATTCCAAGTCGTTGTGGATATGCCCGAGGGGACCCCGCTTGAACAGACACAGCTTGTTCTAGAGACCCTTGCGTCCGACCTGCAGGCGATGCCGGAGCTCTATGACTATCAGATATATGCTGGCACCTCTGCGCCGATAAACTTCAACGGTCTGGTGCGTCAGTACTATCTGCGTGAACAGCCTAATATGGGTGATATTCAGGTCAATCTGACTGACAAGTCGGAGCGCGAACGTAAGAGCCACGAGATCGCACTGCACGCGCGTGAACTCGTGCAGGCTACAGCGATGCGCTTTAACGCCAACGTAAAGATCGTAGAGATGCCACCCGGACCGCCAGTAATGGCTCCATTGGTTGCTGAAATCTATGGTATCGACGTAGAGCGCCAGCGTGAATTGGCTAATCAAGTGGAAGCGATATTCAGGTCGACTGATGAGGTAGTGGATGTCGATCAGAGCACTGAGTTTTCACAGGCTAAAGAGGTGATCATTGTTGATCGCGATCGTGCGGCTCAGCTCAACGTGAATGAGGCAGCCGTTGTCGCTGCGGTAAATACGGCGCTACGAGGTGAAGATGTGAGTTATCTTCATGATGAGACGGCGCGCGTCCCTGTACCGCTGCGTCTGCAGCTTGCGCCGGAGTCCCAGTACGACTTGGAAGCTGTATTAGATGTGCAGGTACGCAGCCAAACGGGTGCTCTTGTGCCGCTCTCTGAGGTGACGCAGGTCGTCCAGACTCAGTCGCAGGCCAGCATCTACCACAAAGACCTATTGCCAGTTGTCTATGTTACCGGTGATGTTGCTGGTGCTACTGACAGCCCGCTCTACGGTTTGGCTGAGATCTACAGCGCACTTGATGAGTCGAAGTTTCAGGGGCAGAGCATTGATCAATTCTTTATTCAGCAGCCAACCAACCCTTACAACTGGTCACTCAAGTGGGATGGCGAATGGCAGATCACCTTTGAGACCTTCCGCGATATGGGTATCGCCTACTCAGTGGGTCTTATCATGATCTACCTGCTAGTTGTAGCGCAGTTTAAATCCTACAGCATTCCACTGATCATTATGGCCCCGATACCGCTGACAATTATCGGTATCATGCCGGGTCACGCGGTTCTTGGGCAGCAGTTTACGGCACCGTCTATGATAGGGATGATCGCCTTGGCGGGGATAATCGTGCGTAACTCCATACTGTTGGTGGACTTCATCCAGCAGCAGGTTGCTGCTGGGAAATCGCTGCAGGCGGCGACCATTGAAGCGGCGGCAGTTCGCGCGATGCCTATCGTACTCACAGCAGTCGCTGCGATGATGGGTGGATTCTTCATCCTCGATGACCCAATTTTTGGTGGCCTAGCGGTATCACTGATCTTTGGTTTGATGATCTCCACTATCCTCACGCTCGTGGTGATCCCTGTGGTCTACTACCACTACCACTATAAAGCGCACGAGAAGGCCCAGGCTTAGCTCTGATTCAAAGGTTTTATAGGAAAAAGCCGGTTGGGGAGACTTAACCGGCTATTTTTTAATCTCTCGGCCAGATCCCTGCGTAGTTTCAGGGACCACTGATTAGTGAAGAGGAGATGCCTATGCCAAAGCCTAATGCCAATCGTCGACAACTTCTAGGGGCGGTCATACTGCTCCCTTTTGCCCCACTGGCACAGGCACTTATGCCAACGCCCAGCGGCGCGCAGGGGCCGTTCTATCCCACCGCTTCGATGCGGTTTGATGATGTCGATAATGATCTAGTCAAAATAGAGGGTTCGGTGCGTGAAGCGGGCGGTGAGATTGTTCGAGTCACCGGTCAGCTTGTCGACACCGAAGGCGAGCCGCTTGCCGGAGCCAGTGTCGAAATCTGGCAATGTGATGCCACGGGGCGCTATCTGCATACAGCCGATAGGCAGGCGAGCGAGCGTGATCCAGGCTTTCAAGGGTTTGGTCGGGATGTAACTGACGCACAGGGGCGTTTTAGTTTTAGAACTATTAAGCCCGTGCCGTACCCCGGTCGCACGCCACATATTCATCTAAAGGTAATTGATCAGGGCTTTGAGTTGCTAACGACTCAGCTCTATCTCAAGGATCACCCTGAAAACACCAAAGACTTCCTATTTCAGCGTATGAGCAGGTCACAGCAGCAACAGGTATCAATGCAGTTCAATGGATCAGTGGAACCCTTGGCCGAAGTTAGGTTAGTTGTATCCGGCTAGCGTCTGTTTAGGCGAGGTTTTTTAGGCATAACAAAGCCGGCGGTTGCCGGCTTTGATCAGAGTTTAAACTCTATTAGCTTTTTGCAGCCATGAACTTCTGCAGTTCAGCGAAAGGCTGTGCAGTAGCAATGTCAGTTAGGCTCTTCTCAACCAGCGTAGAGAGTTCTGCTTTCGCATCAGCGAGAGCAGCGATCTCTTTCTCTGCAGTTTCAGTCAGTTTAGACTCTGCATCTTTGAGGTACTTAACCTGAAGTTCCAGAGCTGCTTTAGGGTCTTTAGTTTCAGCCAGAGTTTTCATCTGAGCCAGTGACGCGTTAACAACTTCTGTTACATAAGCAGACTGCAGAGCAATTAGCTTCTCAGCAGTTTTCTTGTTGATTTCAGCCATATCCATAACTGGTTTCATGCTGTCTTTGAATTCGTTGATCATAGTAAATCTCCCGATTAAGTGGTTTTGTGCAGTGCAACAATATGTTTACTTTATGACCAACAGGCCCGCCTGTCAAACACTATTTTGTGCACCGCACAAAATAATTTATGGCAATTATAATTAAGCGGTTTTCCATCGGGCTGGAGTCCAGCAAAGTCTGCTGTTAGAGTGCCGTCAAAGAGACGAGGTGAGAATGGAAAATCTGGAGATACTGTTTGAGGATGAGGATCTAATAGCAGTTAATAAACCTGCAGGGCTGCTGGTGCATCCGAGCTGGATTACCCCTGCCTCAGAGCCTCACCTTATGGGGCAGATAAAGGCCTACCTCGATGCTGAAAAAGTGCACACGGTTCACCGCTTAGACCGCGCTACATCGGGTGTGATACTGGTGGGTAAAAACCTTAGTGTTACTCAGGCCTTGCAAGAGCAATTTGTGCAACGCAGCATCCGCAAGACCTACCTCTGTGTTGTGCGAGGCTGGAGTGCTGAAGAGGCGGTGATTGACTACCCCTTAGTACCGAAACGAGATAAGTTTGCTGACCCCTTTGCACAGGAAAACCCCGAGGCGAAAGAGTCCGTAACCTCCTACCGCCGGCTCGCCCAGGTAGAACTGGACATACCGGTTGGCCGCTATCCTAAAGCTCGATACTCACTCCTAGAGACGCGACCTAGGACGGGTCGTAAACATCAAATCCGCCGTCATATGAAACATATCCTGCACCCGATCATTGGTGATACCAAGTACGGCGAGGGGCGTCACAACCGTCTTTTCAGGGAGGAGTTTAATATCCATCGGCTGCTGTTGATGGCGACTCAACTAGAGTTTGTGCACCCGGTGACGCAGCAAGGGATGCGCTTGAGTGCACCGCTGAGTTCTGAAGTGGCGGATCTATTCAATCGCTTTGGTTGGTCTGACGCGTTAGCGGGTTCTGCTGATTAAGGTTCCAGCAAGGCAGAGTTCTAAGTGCAAATTGGTATCAGGGTGGTACCATATGGGTCACACCCATTTATCCATTTTACCCCATCTCCATTAAGGTGAATTCGATGAGCCGTCCTGATGATCTCAACCCCAACATTCAGTCAAACGAAGCCTCAAGCTCGGCGTTTTCCGCAAGGTTGAGTCGGTCTACGAAAATTGCCCTTATTGGAGCGATGGATCAAGAGATCGAGCGCTTGAAAGAGTCTATTGAGCAGGTGGTGGAGCAAGAGATCGCTGGATTTATGTTCTACAGCGGCACCTTAGGTGGTTTCGATGTGGTTCTGCTTAAATCCGGTATCGGAAAGGTCAACGCTGCAATCGGCACTACGCTGTTGCTAGATCACTTTCAACCTGATTGCGTAATCAATACTGGCTCCGCAGGTGGATTTGATCCTGCCTTGAAAGTAGGCGACATCGTTATCTCTGATGAAGTTCGCCACCATGATGTGGATCTGCGGGTCTTTGGTTATGAAATTGGACAGATGGCCCGGATGCCAGCCGCCTATCATGCAGACAGTCTGCTGGTAGAGATTGCTGAGGCCTCAGTAGGGCAGATGCAAGGAGTGGCCTGTACCCGTGGTCTCATTGCCACGGGAGACGCTTTTATGAGCGATCCTGAGCATGTTGCACAGGTTCGCGCTAACTTCCCAACCATGAAGGCGGCTGAGATGGAAGCTGCGGCGATAGCCCAGACCTGCTTTCGCTTCGATACCCCATTTCTGGTAATTCGAGCGCTTTCGGATATCGCCGGTCAGGAGTCCAATGTCTCATTTGACCAGTTCATCGATACAGCGTCAGAGAACTCCGCGCAAATGGTACTGAGGATAGTTAATGCACTCGGGCAGCGGGTCACTGCCTAACTCAGTCAGCTGTCGCCAGACCTTTAATAGCGCTCACCATCTCAGGTGAGTCCCACTCTCGGCCTCCCATGGCGTAGTCAAGGATCTCGTTGTTTGCAGAGACCACCACCGTCATGGGAAGTGCGCTGAGCTCAAATACAGGAAAGGATTTGCCCTCAGGGTCAAGTAGTAGGGTCAAACCAGCGGGTTCTAGATTCTCTAAAATGAACGCCTCCACTTGACCCTGCTCTTCGCCTACATTGATCGCAATGACATCGCCTCCA
>JABXHP010000013.1 GCA_013373575.1 Oceanospirillaceae bacterium
CCAAATGTCTCGCCTGCGGCCAAGACATCCCCAATCACAGAGTAGATAGCAGCATCATTGACGAAGAAGTTTATAAAGCCAGGACCGGCAATCTCAGTCTTATCGATACTGCTAGAGACGGGCAAGGCGTCGCAGAGCTGCTGGGCAAGCGCGCGCGGGTTGGTCTTTGCCGGCTTAGCAAGCATCAACGCCAAGTTAGTGGCAAAGTCGCCGTGCGCCTTATCACGAGTGTTCTCGATCTGAATGTTGGGAGTGATATCGCTCGGCACTACACCTTGCGCTTTCAGGGTCTGCAGTGCGGTTTCAAGCAGCTGCGCGATCTGTTCTTTCATTAACGGTCTCTATGAAAATCGGGGCTCCGCGACAGCGGATCAAAATTTGCGCACATTATATCGTTGCGTGGCGGGCAATTGCCACTTGTTCACCCAGCGCTAGTGAGCATCGACTGGATCTACGTCGATACTTAAGCGCACGCGCGGTGCTTCGGGGTCGCTCTCAATCCATTCGCGTGCCTGCCTCAACAGGTACTGAAGTGCCTTGCGTTTACCTCCAGTAAGCACCAACTGGGCCCGGAAGACGCCTGCACGCTTCTCCATATTTGCGGGAAAGGGGCCGGCCAGCAGAAGTCCCATCTGTTCGGCGCCGGCTTGATCGAGAAGTTGCCGCAGGCGCATCAGGTAAGCCTCCGCCCAACCCTGGCGTTGCGCTTCCGCGCGCACAATAGCCTGATAGCTAAAGGGGGGTAGATCCAGTGACTGGCGGCTTTTGAGCTCCTGACTGGCGTACGCTAGATAGCCCCGCTCAAGCAAGGTTCCAAGAACTGGGTGTTGCGGGTGCTGAGTTTGGATGAGTACGGTTCCGGGTTTCTGCGCCCGTCCTGCTCGCCCTGCGACTTGCAACAGTAGCTGAGCTGTACGCTCCATCGCGCGAAAATCGGCACTGAGCAGGCCCGCGTCAACATTCAAGATTACCACCAGTGTGACATCCGGGAAGTGGTGACCTTTAGCGAGCATCTGAGTGCCCACCAGCAGTTGCGGTTCACCAGAGTTTACCTGCTGCATTAGGCGATCGAAGGCCTCGCGTGATTGCGTGCTGTCGCGATCCACACGCTGCACTGGAAAATCTGGGAAGAGTTCGGTTAGCCTATTCTCAATCCTCTCTGTACCGCTGCCTAGCGGGCGCAGGGTGGTGCTGGCGCAATGTTCACACGCTCTGGGGATAGGCGTTTGGCGATCACAGTGATGGCAGTGCAGGCGAGGTGGGCGTCGATGCAGGGTCATATGTGCATCGCAGCGTGTGCAGTGAACTGCTTCACCACAATCATGACAGACTAGGCTTGGCGAGAATCCGCGTCGGTTAATAAACACCAGTGCCTGATTTCCAGCTTTAAGGTGCGCACTGATCTGCTGTAAGACCTCGGTAGAGACGCCGGCCTCGAGCGGCTGCTCGCGTACGTCGATCAACTTAAACACAGGCGGCTTGGCGTTGCCCGCACGCTGGCTTAAAATTAACTGTTTACAGCGACCGGAGTTGGCATTTTGTAGGCTTTCTAGCGCTGGAGTAGCACTGCCTAGCACTACGGGAATATCGAGGCGTTGCGCGCGTACCATCGCTAGATCGCGAGCGTGGTAACGAAACCCCTCTTGCTGCTTTAATGAAGGGTCATGCTCTTCATCAATCAAAATGAGGCCTGGAGACTTCAGGGGTACAAAAATTGACGAGCGTGTGCCAATGATAATGCGCGCTTCGCCGGTACGAGCTTGCTCCCATGCTTCATAGCGAGTGCGATCACTCATGCCAGAGTGCAGTGATACCAGTGTGGTCGCGAAGCGAGCTCTAAAGCGAGCAACGAGTTGCGGTGTGAGCCCAATCTCGGGCACCAATACCAGCACCTGTTTGCCGACACTTAGTTGCGGCTCTATAGCTTGCAGGTAGACCTCGGTTTTTCCGGAGCCTGTGACTCCAGCCAGTAAAAAGCACTCGTACCCCGTTGCTGCGCCGATAGCAGCAACCGCTTGCTGCTGTTCTGAGTTCAGATCGAGGTGGGGCTGAGCGAGTGTGACCGCGTTTTGACTAGGGTCTGTATCTTTTAAAAACTGCTCGACCTGATTGGCCTCAATAAGTGCATCGACAACGCGCTTCTCATAACCCGCTTCCCGTAGGGTGCTACTGTCAACGCCATCTGTGCGGGTCTGAAGGTAGAGAAATAGACCGCGCTGTTTTACCGCGCGCTTCCCTAGTTTTTCGATATCGGCATCTGACAACAGGCGAAAATAGGGCGTCGGTGTGGGTTCTGGGCGCTCCTCTTTGCGGGCTAGATTGGGCACCAGGTGTAAGAGCGCATCACCCAGGGGGTACTGATAATAGCTTGCAGCCCAACGGCCGAGCTCCATCAGCTCCGCATCCACCATGGGTTTGTTATCAAGTAGAGCAAGAATCGGCCTCAAACGGCTCAACTCAAGTTCGCTGGTATCACTAATCTGCGCGATCAGCCCGATCATTTGGCGAGGGCCAAACTGAACCTTAACCCGTGCGCCAACCTTCTCATCGCCGGTCAGGGGCAGGTAGTCGAAGAGCCGGTTGAGTGGCACGGGCAGGGCGATGCGCAGAATCATATAGAGGGATAAGTAACTTGCAGTTGGGAGACTCAGTCTATGGAGGCACCAGACCGATAGCAAGTCTGGTTAAAAAATGCGCAGATCAACTATTGTTGTCTCTTGAAGGTGTGCGTATAATCCGCGCCTCGACAATTAATGGCGTGTTTCACGCCCATGTACGGTGCCTAAACCCGTTGGTCTTAGGTCGCGGTGCATTAAAAAGAGGTTTAAACCATGAAAGCTGGTATCCACCCACAGTACAACGAAGTAAAAATCACCTGCTCTTGCGGCAACGTCATGGCTCATCGCTCAACTATGGCGAGCGACATGCTGGTCGACGTTTGCAGCCAGTGTCACCCGTTCTACACTGGTAAGCAGAAAGAAGCGACTACAGGTGGTCGTGTTGACCGCTTCAACAAGCGTTTTGGCGCTCGCGGCCTGAAGAAGTAAGAGCTGCGTCAATGTTGAAGTCGAAAAAGGCACTCATGAGTGCCTTTTTTATTCTCTTTTTTAACCTCTCCTCTGCCAATGCGCAGTGTCTGCCTCAGGGGCTCCTCACGAGAGTCGCCGTCAGTAAAGTCGTTGACGGTGATACCGTTCGTTTGGATAACGGTAGATCTGTACGCTTGCTCGGCGTGAATACTCCTGAACTCAACCTAGGTAAGGGTAAGCCTGAACCCTTTGCTCTAGAGGCGAAAATGGCCTTGCAGGGCATTCTTCAGGGCGCTACACCCGGGTTAGTGCTCGGTAGCGAGTCTGAGGATCGTTACAAACGTCTGCTGGGTTACCTGGTAGTTGAGCATCAAAGCACGTCGGAGTATTTAATCTCTCAAGGCCTAGGATGGGCGGTGGCGGCTGAGCCAAACACCGAACTTGCCGACTGTCTGTTCGAGGTTGAGACACATGCCAGAGTTGCTAGAGTCGGTATTTGGGCTTCGCCAGTTACAACCGCTGCTAGCGTGAGGAGCGGAGGGTTTAAGCTGATTAGGGGCAGAGTTACGCGGATCGACCTAACCTCTAAGCACCTCTATCTCGAGCTGGATGATCAGGTTGCCTTGCGGCTTAATCTTGAAGGTTTTAGTGCTGAGCGGCGAAGCACGTTGGCTGCCTCTCAGGGCCAGATCTTAGAGGCACGCGGTTGGATTATTGATAGGCGTAAGCAGCTCAAATCAGGATCCCGTTACAAACCTTTCCTTCTACCAATAACCTCTGGGTGGCATCTCAATATTGTCCCTTGAACGGTTAAGCTTTTTCACTAGGTGAAAATTTGCCAAGCAGTTGGTTGAACTGGGGTTTTGCCTCGTAGCGCTTTTCTATATTATTCGGGTACGACTCATATAACGAGATTTTGGCATAGTCGGGCTTTTTCGCCAAAATCGATATAACTACTACCTATATACAACTAGGAACGAGAAATGTCTCAGGATATAAAACAGGCCGCGCTGGATTACCACGAGTTTCCGCGCCCAGGCAAAATTAGCGTTGAGCTCTCAACGTCTGCACAAACTTCACGCGATCTTTCGCTGGCATACTCTCCGGGTGTTGCTGAGCCAGTACGTGAAATCGCTAAAGATCCCGAAAATGCTTACCGCTACACGGCAAAAGGCAACCTAGTCGCGGTTATCTCTGACGGTTCTGCAATCCTGGGCCTAGGTAATCTTGGTCCTTTGGCTTCAAAACCAGTAATGGAAGGTAAGGCGCTGCTGTTCAAACGCTTTGCGAACATCGACTCAATCGATATTGAAGTAAACGCTGAGAGCCCTCAGGCATTCATCGATACCGTTGCACGCATCGCAGACACCTTTGGCGGCATCAACCTAGAAGATATCAAAGCACCTGAGTGTTTCGAAATCGAACGTACTTTGATTGAGCGTTGCAGTATTCCAGTATTCCACGACGATCAGCACGGCACTGCAATTGTAACGGCTGCCGGTATGATAAACGCGCTGGAGCTAGCGGGTAAGAAGCTGGAAGAGGCAAGCATTGTCTGTTTGGGCGCTGGCGCGGCTGCAAGTGCGTGTATGAAGCTGCTTATTAATATGGGCGCTCGCAACGAAAACATCTACATGATTGACCGCAAGGGTGTTATCCACTCTGGTCGTGATGATCTGACGCCAGAGAAGGCGATTTTCGCCACTGAGACCGATAAGCGCACGCTGGAAGATGCGATTGACGGAGCGGATGTATTCCTCGGTCTGTCTGGTCCTGACCTGCTGTCTGTAGAGAATCTGTCGAAAATGGCGGCAAGCCCAGTGGTCTTCGCTTGTGCAAACCCTGACCCAGAGATCAAGCCTGAACTTGCACGCGCGACTCGCGATGATGTAATCATGGCGACCGGTCGTTCAGACTACCCGAACCAGGTAAACAACGTACTTGGCTTCCCATTTATCTTCCGTGGTGCGCTTGATGTTCGTGCAACCGTCATCAACGAAGAGATGAAAGCGGCTGCTGTACTTGCTCTGGCTGGCCTGGCGAAAGAGCCAGTTACTCAGGAAGTTCTGGACGCTTATGGGCTGGATAGCTTGGAGTTTGGCCGTGACTACATCCTGCCAAAAGCGACGGACTCACGTCTGCTGGGGGCAGTATCCTACGCTGTAGCTAAAGCGGCGATCGATTCTGGTGTGGCAGCGAAAGAGATGCCCGCGGACTATCCGCTAAGCTAAGCATCTTCTAAGGCAAAAAAACCGCGGAATGCTTGTTATGCAATCACCGCGGTTTTTTTATGTCTGCGCTCAGGGTTCCTGCGTTTGCGCTAATGGCTTTTTATTTGAGCTGAAGGCTCTTGCGCATTAGCGGAAGAGTTGTTCCGAGGTGGGTGCCTGCTGCTCTTGCATCGGGTTGGGTGCGACCTGGGTTGGTAGGTCCTCTTCGCGGAAGACCTCGTTGATCACCTTCTCCTGTCCGGGATATGCCAGCAGCCCTGTCGCTGGGTCCACCAGAGCACGAGCAATGCCAGCCGGCTCTAATAACATCGATTCTGGGACATCTTTTAGGGCGTCACGCATAAACTCGATCCAAACAGGCAGTGCTGCGCTACTACCAAATTCACGACGGCCAAGTGTCGCGGGTTGGTCAAAACCCACCCAGGCGGTTGCACTTAGTGCAGTGTTAAAACCACTGAACCACGCATCTTTCTGGTCGTTTGTGGTGCCGGTTTTGCCGCCAAGATCGGTGCGCTCAAGCACCAGTGCACGGCGTCCGGTGCCCTTTTTAATCACGTCGCGCATCATGTCGTGGAGGATAAAGGCAGTCCTCTCATCGAGTAGTCTTTTCGCCAAAGGTCTACCATCGAGGGTGAATATTTCACTCTCCTCGACTGCTGCTATAGGGTTGCCTGCTGCAGCAGCTGCCAATGCTAGCTCTGCTGCCTCCGCGGCGATCATCTCGGCTTGCTGGCGCTCAGGGCAGTTGGCGCATGCCAACTTAGGGTTGGCTTTAAACTGCTCTTCACCATCCGAGTTGAGGATCCGCTCAATGAAGAAGGGTTCAATTCTAAAGCCACCATTGGCCAGCACTGCGTAAGCTGTGGCAACCTGAATTGGTGTTGCGTCTGCACTACCGAGAGAGAGTGAGAGGTTCTCTGGTAGCTTGTCCGCCTCGAAGCCGAACTCGAGTAGAAACTCGCGCATCGGTTTGATGCCTAGCGCTCGCATCAAGCGAATCGATATGAGGTTACGAGAACGGTATAGAGCCTCACGTAGTCGAGTGGGGCCACCGAAGCTGCCGTTATCGTTCTCCGGACGCCAATCCCCTTCGAGGCTGACATCGTTAATTACCACCGGTGCGTCATTAATAATGCTAGCAGGTGTATACCCGTTACTCAGCGCGTAGCTGTATAGCAGTGGTTTGATATTTGAGCCTGGTTGACGATAGGCCTGCAGCGCACGGTTGAACTTGTTCAGATAAAAGCTAAAGCCGCCAGTAAGTGCTTGGATAGCGCCGTTTTCTGGATTTAAGGCGACAAAGGCGCCCTGCACCTCTGGAATCTGCGCTAAGCGTAAGCCCTCTTCGGTTTCTCGTACCCGGATAAGGTCACCAGCCTCAACCACGTCTGCGGCTTTTTCAGGTTCGGGTCCCATGGCGTTCACAGTTTTGAAGGCGCGTGCCCACTGCATGCCGCTCCACGGCAGATTCGCTTCAGTTCCATCTGGAAGCAGTAGGGTGGCGCTCTGCTCCGCCACGGTTGTAACCAGTGCAGGAGTGAGGCCTCCATAACTTGGCGTAGCTTTAAGCTTGGTCTCCAAGGTCTCGCTGCTTAGAGCCTCAATATCAAAATGTTGCTCTGGGCCACGGTAGCCGTGTCGCTCGGTGTAAGAGAGTAGGCCGAATCGTAGGGCTGCATCAGCGCTCAGTTGAGCTTCACTATTAATGGTGGTGTAGACGTTTAACCCTTCGGTGTAGAGATCTTCCCCGTAGGTTTCGTAAAGCTGACTACGAACCATCTCAGCGACGTAGGGAGCAGCGACCTCGATATCCGCACCGTGGTATCGCGCTGTGACAGGCTGCGATATTGCCTCGTCATGTGCCAATTCGTCGATGTATCCAAGGCTTAGCATACGCCCTATGATCCAGTTACGACGCTCTAGTGCCCGGCTCGGATTAGTAATTGGGTTGAAAGCCGATGGCGCTTTAGGCAAGCCCGCTATCATCGCTAGCTGTGCTAGATTGAGCTCATCAATGGTGCTGCCGTAGTAGACCCGCGCAGCAGCCTGAATACCGTAAGAACGATGACCAAGGTAGATCTTGTTTACGTAGAGCTCAAGGATCTCCTCTTTCGTCAGCTCCTGCTCAATGCGCAGCGCTAACAGTATCTCAATAAATTTTCGTTCAAAGGTTTTCTCCCGTGTGAGAAAGAAGTTCTTCGCCACCTGCATAGTGATAGTAGAGCCACCGCTTTGGATCTGTCCGGTGGTGCCCAACTGATAGGCGGCTCTCACTAGGCCGCGTATATCGATGCCTTGATGTTCGAAGAAGCGGGCATCCTCAGCCGCCTGCAGTGCTTGGACGAAACGCTGTGGGATAGTGTCGTAGTTAATCGGCGTGCGGCGCTTCTCGCCGAACTCGGCAATCAGTTTCTCATCGGCGGTGTAGACCCGTAGAGGTGTCTGAAAGCGGACTTCTCTGAGGGTTTCGATATCGGGGAGTTGAGGGCTGTAGTAGTAGTAAATTCCACCGGCGGCGAGCGCAACACAGACCACACCGAAAAGGGTTAAGCCGATCAACCATTTAACTAGTCTTCTGAGGAAACCCATCGAAACCTTCGTTTTTTGAAATATTGTTGAATCAAATTATATAGACATGCCAAAAAGGGTCTACACTCAAATCAGAGTTTTATGCCAATCTGATAACATTGTCAGTGGTTGGCGGCACTGAAAACGCTATTGTAAATAGAAGGATAAGTTTGTGGTCAGCCTGTTTGGAACAAAAAATGCTGGCTGGATTGGGGTAGACATAGGATCCTCCTCGGTGAAGCTGGCAGTCGTTGGCGCTGCTGGTAAAGGCGTAGAGTTGTCCTCCTATGCTATCGTCTCGCTACCCGCCTCCGCAGTGGTAGATGGGAATGTCCAGGAACCGGATGCGGTTGCCGAAGCTATTGAGCGCGGTCTCAAAATTAGCGGTGCCAAATCGAAGTTGGCGATAACCGCTGTCCCCTCGTCCGCAGTAATCACCAAGGATCTGCAAATCAGCGACGCCTTTGTGGGGATGGAGCTCGAGGAGCAGGTGCGCGTGGAGGCAGATCAGTTCGTCCCCTATGCCCTCGACGAGGTCGCCCTCGACTTTCAAGTTGTAGGGCCAGTACAGGGTAATAACACCCTCAATGAGATCTTGTTGGTTGCCTGTCGTCGTGATGACGTCGCCAATCGCGAAGATGCTCTGGATAGCGCCGGTCTCAAGTGTGAAGTGGTTGACGTCGACACCTATGTGATGGAGCGCGTTCTGCCTTGGCTTGAGCTCGATAACGAACCAGGCACGGTGGGAGTGGTTGATATCGGTGCCTCAACCCTCACCCTCAACGTGATGCGCGAAGGTAAGGTTATCTACAACCGAGAGCAGGCCTTTGGCGGTAACGAGCTTACCAACACCATTCAGCAGCAATACGGCATTGAAAACTCCGAGGTTGAGAAGCAGCTTCGTATGCGTGAGATCTCTGATGAGATTGAAGAGAT
Organism: Oceanospirillaceae bacterium; assembly: GCA_013373575.1. Lineage (GTDB taxonomy): Bacteria > Pseudomonadota > Gammaproteobacteria > Pseudomonadales > Balneatricaceae > Marinobacterium_E. The sequence goes on from JABXHP010000013.1 coordinate 8,765, forward strand.
GCTAGTCCAGCCATTTGCTACGGCTGTCGCTCAGCAGGTTTCGCGCGCACTGCAGTTCTTTTACTCCTCTGGCGCTCGAAATCAGCTTGATCGGGTTTACCTCTGCGGCGGTGTCGCTGGTATCGAAGATCTTGACTCGGTCGTTGGTGCAGAGATCGGTGTAGAGACGCTAATAGCTAACCCCTGTGCAGGTATGAAGGTCGCCTCTAAGATCAACCCTGTTAAATTGGAAGTCGACGCGCCTACGCTAGTAAAAGCGGTAGGTATGGCGTTGCGCAGTTTGGAGAAACAGGGATGAGTGTGACACAGATTAACCTGCGCCCCTGGCGCGAAGAGCGCAATGCGCGACTGCAGAAAAGTTTTGTAACCAATCTAGTTGTCGCTGCATTAGTGGGCGCTCTAACCGTATTTGGGGTGATCTATTTTTACGATCTGCAGATTGACCGTCAGCGTGATCGCAACAACTATATGACGCAAGAGATTGCGAAACTCGATAAGAAACTGGCTGAGATCCGGGAACTCAAGCGACAACGCGAGCGCTTGCTGGAACGACTCAATGCGATTCAAGAGTTGCAGGGGAACCGCCCGATCATCGTACGTAACTTTGACGAGATGGTGCGCGTACTGCCGGATGGTATCCACTACTCTTCGCTGACACGCAGCGGTGAGGCGATAAATGTTGATGGGCTTGCAGCGGTGAATGAGGATGTCTCGGAACTGATGCGAAACCTCAACGCCTCAATTTGGTTTGGTGAGCCAAACCTTTCACGTGTAAATGCGCAGAACTCTCAGCGTAGTTTCAATCTGCGTGTACCTCTGGCAAAACCTAAAGCAGAGGAGGCTGGGCAATGAGCGCGGTAATAGGGTTAAAAAACGCCTTTCGTGGGTTTGACATCAACAATGCTGACTTCGCCACAGCCTGGTCTTGGCCCGTTGGTGTCAAAGTTATCTGCTACATCCTAGTGTATGGATTGCTTGTAGGTGGCGGCGTCTACTACATGGTGTTGGATAAGCATACGCAGTTGGAGCGGGAGATCGCGAAAGAGACAGACCTCAAGCAGCAGTATGAGTCGAAAGCCTTCCAAGTAGCTTCGCTGGATGCGCTGCGTAAACAGATGGCGGATGTGGAATTGAGGTTTGCTGAGCTTCTACGTCAATTGCCAACCGACAAAGAGGTGCCGGGGCTGCTGGAGGACATCAGTGCGATTGGCAAAAACTCCGGTCTCGATATTGATTCAATTGCTCTACAGCCTGAGAAAAAAGCTCAGTTCTACGTAGAGCTGCCGATTAATATTCAAGTGCGTGGTACATATCACCAGATGGGCGAGTTTGTTAGCGGCGTATCGGCGATAAAACGAATCGTTACGCTCCATGACTACTCGATTCGCCCCGCCGGCGGCAACATGCTTAACATGAATATCAGTGCGAAGACCTACCGTTATGATGATACAGAATAAGCAAATTGCAGCAGCGCTAGCCCTGGCTCTAGGCTTGCAGGGCTGTATCTGGGTCGAAGATACGACAGATCTGCGCCAGTTTGTTGCTGATAAGTCCGCTCAGCCAGGCGGTAGAATTGAGCCGCTGCCCGAGTTCAAGCCCTATGAGAGCTTTGTTTATGAAGGTTCGAGTCTGCGTGATCCGTTTGTGCCTTTGGTCATGCTATCGGAAGAGACTAGTGTCCCGATGGATGGCCAGACCGAGCTGCAGCCTGACGATGAACGGATAAAAGAGTATTTGGAGGAGTTCCCTGTTGATCAGTTAGCAATGGTAGGCACTATCACTGCACTGGAAAATGGCGAACTTATCTCACTTGTCAGAGATACCAACGGCGAAGTTCATCAAGTGGTAGTCGGCAACCACATGGGACTGGACTTTGGTGAAGTGATTGCAATTGATGAGCGGTCGATGAAGTTGGAAGAGATCGTTTCCAACGGGCGTGGTGGTTGGATGAAACGCCCTCGCACCGTGAACTTGCCGGAATTGGAGTGAATTAAGGATGTTGAGTGATATGAACCCTCGTAACCAGAAATCAGCGGGTGGCCGTATAGGTCGCATGGGCCGCTGGATGGTTCTGGCATTGGCAGCGAGCATTGCTCCGCTTGCTAGCGCAGCCGACGCTGTCCTCAAGGAGACCAGCTTCGCTGCACTGCCAGGTCAAAAAACTGAGATTCGCTTCAGCTTTGATGCGCCGCCACCGGCACCTAAGGTCTACATGATTGAGTCGCCACCGCGTCTAGTTATGGACTTCTTTGGCGTTAGTAACGAACAGGCTCAGCGCTCGCTTACTGTTGAGTCGGGCGTGGTATCAACCATTAACTTCGCCGAAGCTCAGGGCCGATTGCGAGTGGTGGCTAATCTTACTGCAGCTGCAAGTTACACTACCTCTGCGGAAGGCTCGAACCTGTTCGTAGAGCTTGGCGATGCGCGTATGGGCTCTGGTAAAGCGGCTCAGGCTGCACCTGCTGATCGCTCAGTTGCTTCTACTGCATCAGACGCGATGATGAGTGATCAAACACGCGTACAGGGCATCGACTTTGAGCGCGTTGATGGTGGTACGGGTCGAGTGGTTATCAGTATGAGTGATGACGAAGCTGGACTCGATATCATTGAAGAGGGCAACAACATCGTTGTAAACCTGCTGGGTGCCTCCCTGAGTAAAGAGCTGGAGAACCGCACCGATGTGCAGGCGTTTGCAACGCCGGTCATGTTTGTAGATGCGATGGCTGCCGGTGGTAATACAGCAATACTCATCAAGCCATCAGCTGAGCCATATGACTACATGGCGTATCAGACCGGTAAACAGCTGATACTCGATTTCAAACCAATGACCAACCAAGAGCTAGCTGATCGCAAAGCCGACCTGTTCCCCTACACCGGCGAAGAGATCGATTTGAACTTTCAGAATGTTGAGTTGCGTTCTGTTCTACAGATCATCTCAGAGGTTGCTGAGAAGAACTTGGTGGTAGGCGATGAAGTCGGCGGCAACATCACGCTACGTTTGAAAAACGTACCTTGGGATCAGGCTCTGGATATCATCCTGCAGACTAATGGGTTGGATAAACGCATTGTCGGTAACGTGATGCTAGTTGGCGGCGCTTCGCAGATCGCTGAACGTGAGCGTCAAGAGCTTGAAGCGCAGGAGCAGGTGAAGAACTTGGCTCCGCTTCTCACAGAATACGTCCAAATTAACTTCCGTCGTGCATCTGAGATGAAGGCCTACCTTGAGCAGGCGAACCTTATCAGCGAGCGCGGGTTTCTGCTTGCAGATGATCAGACAAACATCCTGATGGTTCGGGAAACTAGCGCTTCGATTTCAGAGATTCGCCGCACACTACAGCGCTTCGATGTTGAGGTGGCTCAGATTATGGTGGAGGCACGGATCGTTTCCGCTTCATCCAACTTTGCTAAAAACCTCGGTGTGAAATGGGGGCTTGGTAAAACGACAAGCGCCCTTGATGGTGGCGAACTCAGTATTGGTAGTACGATAACCGGACCCGGGACGGCCGGTGTTGGTACAGGACTCAACGTAGACTTCGGTGTGGCTGGCCCATCAATCGCAGTAGGTTTCTTGCGCAACTCGTTGCTGCTCTCCGCGGAACTATCAGCACTAGAGAGTTCAGGTACAGGTGAGGTTATTTCGCAACCGAAGGTGATTACCACAAACGGTAAGTCTGCAAATATCACCTCAGGCCAGCAGATCCCTTACCAGACTGTTGAGGATGGCAGCACAAGTACAGCGTTCAAAGACGTGGCACTTACACTGGATGTGACGCCTCAATTGAATCCAGGCGATAGAATTGCTCTAGACTTGGCAATAAATCAGGATAGTATTGGGCGCGTGCTGGCAAACGGTGACATCTCGATCAACACCAACCAGCTAAACACTTCGGTTGTAGTTAACGATGGTGATACTATTGTGCTAGGTGGGGTGTTCCGTACTGAAGATTCAGAAGGCGTCGAAAAGGTACCATTGCTCGGAGATTTGCCAATCGTAGGCGCTGCGTTTAGAAGCAAACAGATCAGCGAGCAGAAAAATGAGCTTCTAATCTTCATTACCCCGAAACTGATTCGCGAGGCGTTGACCTCTCGATAGTATAGAGTTGGTCATTTTTGAAGATATTTCTAATTGGCCCTATGGGCTCTGGAAAGAGCACCATAGGGCGTTTGCTTTCTAACGAGCTAAAACTGGAGTTCATTGACTCCGACAAGGTGATTGAAGAGCGTGCGGGGGCGAATATCCCCTGGATTTTTGATGTCGAGGGCGAGGAGGGCTTTCGCGATCGAGAAGAGAACGTGATTGATCAAGTGTCGCAGCAAGATAATATAGTTCTCGCCACCGGGGGCGGAGCGGTTCTACGGGAAGGTAACCGCCGCGTGTTGCGTGAGCGTGGGTTTGTAATCTACTTGCATGCAAGCGTTGACCAGCAGGTTGAGCGTACAGCGCGAGATAAGAACCGTCCTCTACTTCAGACTGAAAATCCGCGGGCTCGACTTGAGGAGCTGATTCGGGTGCGTGATCCCCTCTATAAACAGACAGCTGACTTTGTGATGCGTACCGACCGTCGTCACCCGCGTGCGGTAATTGGTGAAATTCTTAAAGTCTTGCGCAAGAATCGAGTTCTTGGACCAAACGAGTCTACATTGGAGTCGCGTTGATGCGTCAGTTACGTGTTGAGTTGGGGGCGCGCAGCTACCCAATCTATATTGGCGAGAAGCTATTTAAAACGGTCGATCTGCAGAGTTTGATAAGCGGCAAACAGGTTATGATCGTAACCAACGAGACGGTCGCACCGCTCTATCTTGATGCTTTGAAACGGCAACTTCCCGACCTGCAGGTAGATGAGGTTATTCTGCCAGATGGGGAGTCTTTCAAAACACTGGAAAATCTTAACTCCATATTTGATGCGCTCTTGCAGATGCGTCATAACCGCACGACAACACTCATTGCCCTGGGTGGTGGTGTGGTTGGTGATATGACTGGGTTTGCGGCTGCCAGCTACCAGCGCGGTGTAGACTTTATACAGATCCCCACTACCCTCCTGTCTCAGGTTGACTCCTCCGTTGGCGGAAAAACTGGGGTCAATCATCCGCTAGGTAAAAATATGATTGGTGCCTTTTACCAGCCGAAGGCGGTATTGGCGGATACCAGCATATTGCGTTCCCTGCCAGCCAGGGAGCTAGCGGCTGGTCTTGCTGAAGTTATCAAATATGGGTTTATCTATGACGAGGCGTTCCTCAGCTGGATTGAGGCAAATATCGATGCGCTAAACGCCTGTGACTCTAAGGCACTGGCTGAGGCGGTCTATCGCTCCTGTGAAATTAAAGCTGAGGTCGTGGCGCAGGACGAGAGAGAGGGCGGTATCCGCGCTATCTTAAATCTCGGCCACACCTTTGGGCATGCTATCGAAACCGATCAGGGCTACGGCACCTGGTTGCATGGAGAAGCAGTGGGTGCCGGTATGTGGATGGCGGCTGATCTCTCAAACAGAATCGGCTGGGTAAGTGACGATGAGTTACTTCGGGTTGAGGCAGTATTGAAAGCCGCGCATTTGCCCTGTAAGCCTCCCGCATCGATGAGCCCAGCCCGTTTTCGTGAGTTGATGTCGGTAGATAAGAAAGTACTCAACGGAAAAATCCGCTTGGTACTTTTGAAACAGCTCGGTGAAGCGATTGTGACAGAAGATTTCGCCTCGGAGTTGCTGGATCAAACGCTAGAAGCCAACTACACCGTTGAGCCTGCGGTAGGCTGAGGTGCGAATGCGGGTGCCAAATATCCATTTTGACCCCGAATCACGCCAGCTGCAGACGGCACGTCTGGAGCATCTGCTCAGTTTTTCCGATTATCTGCTATTGCTTATTGCTGAGCCCGGTTTAGGGCGCTCTCATCTTCTTTCACATCTGCGTCCGGAGCAGAGCCCTGTGCAGCCACACTGGGTACTACTGGCGCCTGACGCCACCTTCGATGTCTCTCATCTGCTACAGAGTTTAGTCGCCCAGCTTGGGCTTAGCTGTGAGCCGAATAACCGCTCTAGACTCACCGCTTTGCACAACTATGCTCAAGCGCTGGAGCAGGTTGAGCAGCAACTGGTGATCTGTGTCGATGATGCGGATTACCTGACCGACAACGCACTTGAGCTATTGATCAACTTCTCCAAAGTCGATTCTGCTGCCCCTCGAGTTCTACTGTCCGGTTTGCCCGAGTTTGAACAGAGGTTCTATGAGCGCGAGTTCAATCGCTTAGTTGAGGGTGCATTGCACATTGAGCACCTACTGCCCTATACGGCCGAGGAGGCTCGTGCATTTGTAGATGCGCACCTTCTTGATGGCCGCGTATTGAAGGATAGCGAGTATCGACGCTTGCTGAACTCAAGTGATGGGCGCCCCGATCGGTTGAAGACGGCTCTAGCCGCCCAGTTAGATGCGGGTACTAAACCCCCAGCCGTTGCGAAGGGGGGTAGCAACCGTTGGTATTGGGCAGGGATCGCTTTGGTCTTAGGTACCCTTGGCACAGCCTTAGCTTTGCTTTACCTCTCGGACGATTCACCCCAAGAGGATATTCGCCGGCCGGTGGAGATTGCCGTGCCTCAAATTCAGCCAGCATCGCCAGACGCTGAACCTCAACTTATAGAAGCGCGGTCCGAGCTGGCGAAACGTCTAGCTGAGCAGGAAGCCAGGCTCGCTGAGGTAAACAGCGATGTCCTTACACCAGCACAGGAAGTTGAAGAGGAACCGCCATTACCTTTAGTAGAACGCGCACCTGTTGTGGCGTCTCCAGCAGAGCCTGAGACTGCGCCCCAAACGCAAGAGAGCGCAGCCTCCATTAAGCCGGTTGAAACTGCGCCATCGCCTGCGGCTCAATTGCCACCCGGTGCAGAACTAAGAGCTGAGCCGGCTGAGTCTGAGCAAAGGGTTACAGATACGGCAGCGGGTAGTGTACGCCCCGCAGCTACGGAATCTGATGCGGGCGGTCCCGTAGAGCCGAAAATTGCACGGCCACAGCCACAGCCACAGCCACAGCCAGAACAGCGTTTTGATGCGGCGATTGAGCAGGTCCTAGGCTGGCCAGCCAGCGACCTAACAGTGCAGCTAATTGCGGCACGAGATCCGGCTACGGCGGATAATTTGCTCAGCAA
>JABXHP010000216.1 GCA_013373575.1 Oceanospirillaceae bacterium
ACCCTGATGATGTCCGCATTCTTGAGCCCATGCTGGGTAATTTTGGTGGGCGCGAGCGCTTCTCTGGCCAGATAGTCACCATTAAAGCATTTGAGGATAACTCCTTGGTACGCGAGCAGGTGGCTCTGCCTGGTGAGGGTCGAGTCCTTGTCGTCGATGCTGGTGGTTCCATGCGTCGTGCAATGCTTGGTGACATGCTAGCGGAGAAGGCTTCGGTGAATGGGTGGTCTGGGATTATCATCTACGGCTGTATCCGCGATGTTAATGCTATCGCTGATCTTGATATAGGCGTGCAGGCGCTGGGTGCTCATCCGTTGAAAACTGACAAGAAAGGCGTCGGTGAGCTTAACGTGCCGGTCCGGTTTGGCGGTGTAGACTTCATTCCAGGCGAATACTGTTACGCTGATAATAATGGCGTGTTGGTCTCTAGCGTTGCCTTAGAATTGATTGATTAAGTTTCAGTAAAGCTTTAACATGCAATCGGCTTGCGGACCAGAAAAATATTGAATTTTTTTACTCTATTAAATTCAATGCTTTAGTTAAAACCTAGAGTGTTTTTTAAAATTTTTTCGATCTTTTAGGAACTTTAAGACCACTAAGATGGTCTATAGTTTACAAGCAAGCATCAACTGAGCAGCAGAAACCACACATCTGTTTAGTTTGTCTGCCAGCTTGAAGCCTCCAAAAAATTAGCGGTAAATACGCTAGCCGCAGTCCGAAATCTCCCCCTTAATTCGGTCTGCGGTTTTTTATTTTCTGCTCCCCCCTCCCAAAAAACTAAATAAAAGAGAGAACTTTCACAAAGCAGCAAAGCAGACGAGCAGCAACCAAAAGCCACTCGCACCTCATCGAAGCTCTTATGAACTACCTCTGGTCAAGCAGGTGTGCGCAAACCGGGACGAAGGAAACAGGTCCCTTAATTTCAAGCTATAGTTAGATTGAAGCTCAATACCGGAGGTTGCATGCATTCAGATCGTCGTTTAACACCCCGGGTCTCTTGTGATATCGCCGCAGAGATCGATATGCTGTTTGGCGATTCCATCGATGTGGAGATCATTGATCTGTCGCGCTCGGGGTGTCAAATTCGAGGTGATGAGCGATTGAATAGGTTGGACTCCGTTGCCAGCGGGGCACCCCTAGAATTTAGCCTGAGCTTCGGCTTGGACGGCTGTCCAATCCACACCTTCTGCCGAATGATCTATAAGCGAAGAGAGACGCAGAGCTCCTGCACTATGGGGCTACGCTGGAACTCTGTTCCAGAGCATCAGATGGAGATTTTGCAGCGCTTTATCGATTGCCGCTTAGCAGGCGTTGTTCAATCCAGCGCCAAAGCATAGCGTTTACGCAGAATCTGCACTCGGCTAACGTAGTTCTGTGTCTCAGTGTAGGGTGGTATGCCAGCGTAGCGTGAGACCGCGCCTGGCCCTGCGTTGTAGGCAGCGGTCGCCATACGCTCATCACCCTCATAGAGTGCCAAAAGCTGCTCTAGATAACGGCTACCACCGGCAATGTTCTCTGTCGGATCTAAACGGTTCTCGACACCGAGCTCGGCTGCAGTTGCCGGCATTAATTGCATCAGTCCCGTTGCACCTTTTGAGGAGATCGCCTGTGCGTTGAAAGCTGACTCGGCATGGATTACAGCACGAATGAGGGCTTCATCTACTCCGGTTATTCTCGCTAAAGCTTGCGTGTCGTCGCGGAAACTCTTTAGATTGAGTGGTGTGGTCTGCCAGTTGACCCCCGGTAAGGCTCGGCAGGCATAGCAGTCAAAGCGCATCACCTCAAAGTTCAAATTGCCACCCGGTTTTCGGTCGCTGAAGGAGAGCACACCCAGTTTATTGCGGTATTTATAAATAGTATCGCCACCTTTGCTGCGGTCTTTTGAGGGGACGTTGCTATACTCCACCCGACCATCAGGCAGCACCCGCTTTACAATTTCCGCCTGAGCGCAGAGGCTAAAGAGTCCCGTCATAAAGACGATAGCGACAGGGCGGGTGAGAGAGCGTCGAAATACCATGCCAAATTTATAGCACAGTTTCTCGATCTCTTGCGCTGCTGCGTTTGGAGAGCTGGAACCCTAAAGTCATAGAAGGAGAGGCACTTGTCCTATCAGTTGCTCATTTTTGATTGGGATGGAACGCTCATCGACTCGGCCGCGCGCATCGTTTCGAGTTTCCAAAGCGGTGCCCGCGAGCTCGGTCATCGGGTGCCAAGTGATGAGGCCGTTCGTAACATAATAGGGTTAGGCTTAGCTGAGGCTATTATGGAGGTGATGCCAGAGCTCCTTCCTGAAGAGATCGACCCTATGGCGAAAGCCTACAGCCGGCATTACCTTGAAGTTGATCAGACGCCAACCCAGCTCTTTCATGCGGTATCGGACGGGCTTGAGCAGCTACGCTCGCAGGGCTTTCGTCTCGCTGTGGCTACGGGCAAAAGTCGGGTTGGACTCAATCGGGTGCTCACGGAGACGGGCTTGGCGTCTATGTTTGAATTGACTCGTTGTGCCGATGAGACGCGCTCTAAACCGCATCCGATGATGCTAGAGCAGATACTGGCCGAGGCCGCAGTTGAGGCCCAAGCTGCCCTCATGGTTGGTGACACAGTCTATGATATGGATATGGCGGCTAATGCCGGAGTGGATGGATTAGCAGTTACCTACGGTGTGCATGAAGAGGCACGCTTGAAACAGTCGAAACCGACCCACAGCGTTGATAGTTTCGTAGAATTTCTAGATTGGATAAAGGTTCGACAGAGGACGTAAGTATGAATCAGGACCCTTGGGGCCCGTCTAGCCGAGCAACACAGCAACAAAGCTCGGCGCCGACAATAGTAAATAACCCTCAGAGCAGTGAGGAGCGAGTGCTGCATAAGTGGGCCAGTTCCGTGCTAAAAGAGCAGCGCGCAACTCGCCGCTGGGGAATATTCTTTAAGTCCCTCACCTTCCTCTACCTCTTTGGTATCGCCGGTTATCTCCTGTGGCAGCAGAATTTCGGTGCAGAGAGTTTCACCCAACCACGTCACGTAGGCATTGTTGAGGTGAAGGGTGCAATCGCTGCAGATTCTGAAGCCAGTGCTGATAGCCTTATATGGTCTTTGCGCCGAGCTTTTGAAGCAGAAACCTCTGAGGCCGTAATCCTGCGCATTAACAGTCCTGGTGGTTCTCCGGTTCAATCAGGCTACGTCTATGATGAAATTAAACGCCTGCGCTCAATTCATACCGATAAGCCGGTATATGCGGTCATTACCGACATCGGCGCTTCCGGTGCCTACTATATTGCCGCTGCTGCCGATGAGATCTATGCCGATAAAGCGTCGTTGGTTGGCTCTATAGGTGTAATCTCTTCAGGCTTTGGTTTTGTCGAACTGATGGATAAGCTGGGGATAGAGCGTCGTGCACTCACCTCGGGCGAGAGCAAAGCACTGCTCGATCCGTTCCAGCCCTTAGAGGCCGAGCAGAAAGAGTTCTGGCAGTCCGTTCTTGCAACCACCCATGCGCAGTTTATTGATCAGGTGAAGCAGGGGCGTGGCGAGCGACTGAGCGATGATCCAAGAATCTTCTCGGGCCTAATCTGGACAGGTGAGCAAGCGTTGGAGCTGGGTCTCGTTGATGGACTCTCAAGCTCTTCGGCGCTCGCACGCGAAAAGTTTGAGTTAGAGAAGCTGGTGGATTACAGCCGCCAGCCAACACCAATAGAGCAGTTGGCTAAACGTTTTGGTCTGGGTGTCGCAACTGCAGTTATCAACGAACTGGGACTGTCGGCTACGACGCAGCTTAAATAGCCCTAGGCTTCTCTGTTCAGTCTGCCTGAGCCTGCAGTAGGTGCCCGCTCTAGAGTTGTAGCAGCGGGTTAAAACCGAAGCGAATTAACATCTTGTTTAGGCGGATGAGCGGCAGTCCAACTAGCGAGTTGGGATCTTGTGAAAGGATAGAGTCAAAAAGTGTGATTCCGAGCCCTTCACATTTGAAGCTGCCGGCGCAATCATAGGGTTGTTCTCTGTTGAGGTAGTTCTCTATCTCGAGCTCAGTCAATTGTCGAAATTTGACACTCACCTCATCGCACTCGATCTCCATACGGCCGGTCTCAGTATCGAGAAGTGCGATGCCTGTGAGGAAGCGCACTTCCTTACCACTGCTTAGCTTGAGTTGCTCCACAGCGCGCGCATGGTCGCCAGGTTTGCCAAGAACGCGATCGCCAATTACGGCGCACTGATCACTGGCTATTATCAGTCCTTCACTGCCTGAAAGTGCGACGGCTTCAGCTTTCTGCTGCGCGAGTCTGAGTACGTAGGCTTGAGGGTTTTCATTTCTAAGTTGTGATTCGTCAATATCAGGTGCGGTTTGATCAAAGATTTTCACCAGCCGCTGTAGTAACTCCCTGCGGTACGCAGAGCTGGAGGCGAGAGTGATATTCTTAGAGCTACTTTTCATGATGTATCAAAACCTTGTATTGAAGGGGGTGCGGCCAGCGAAAAGCCCCGCTTTCGGAGCGGCTGCTTTTCAGGGACGCCGATCAACCCTATTTTGCTAAACTATGCCCAGATTTACAGTAAAAAACACAGCTTTCGCTTTACACTAGCACTCGACATCCCTAGAATTGCGCGCTTATGTCGTACGGCCCATTACCGAAAAGAGTTGATCCTCGAAAACTCGCCGAGCGAGAGGCGCAGTTGCAAGGTTTTGTCGAGTTAAAATCGATGCCTCAACTGCTCTCCCTGTTGGTTGATGATGAGGGCGAGGTCAGCGTTGAACTCGAGTTCGCGCTTGACCAGCAGAAGCTCAGAACTGTCAAAGGTCATGCAACGGCGAAGGTGAAGCAGCAGTGTCAGCGCTGTCTTGAACCCGTCGAAGTTGAGCTGGAAGCAGAATTCAGTTTGGCGGTAGTACTGAACGAAGAACAGGCTAAGAACCTGCCTCGCTATTATGATCCTCTGCTGGTTGAAGAGGATGTGGTGCTAGCGGACCTAGTCGAAGAGGAGTTGATCCTCTCTCTACCGGCCGTAGCTTACCACCAGGATTGCGACGTACAACTCTCTTACGGAGAGGGTGACGCGCAGCCGAGCGAGCAGGATGAAAAACCCAACCCCTTTAGTGTGTTAGCGTCACTAAAACAGAAGCGCTAACAGAAAATGATTAGGAGTTAACTAACCATGGCAGTACAGCAGAACAAAAAGTCTCGCTCACGTCGCGACATGCGTCGTTCACACGATGCTCTGAGCAACCCAACTCTGTCGGTTGATCAGACTAGCGGTGAGACTCACCGTCGCCACCACGTAAGCGCTGACGGTTTTTACCGCGGTCGTCAGGTTGTTGCTGGTAAAGGCGAAGAGTAATC
>JABXHP010000414.1 GCA_013373575.1 Oceanospirillaceae bacterium
AACTCGAAGCGTAAGATCAGCTTCTGGTACGGCGCGCGCTCTATGCGCGAAGCCTTCTATGGTGAAGAGTATGATCAGCTGGCGGCTGAGAACCCTAACTTCGAATGGCATCTGGCGCTGTCTGATCCTTTGCCAGAAGATAACTGGGATGGCTACACCGGCTTTATCCACAACGTACTGTACGAAAACTACCTGAAGGACCACGAGGCGCCGGAAGATTGTGAGTACTACATGTGTGGACCACCAATGATGAACGCAGCGGTAATCAACATGCTGCTGGATCTGGGTGTAGAGCGTGAAAACATCCTGCTTGACGACTTCGGTGGTTAATAGTGATGGCAGACTTTAAAAGTCTGGTTAGATGGCCGGTAGCTCTGCTACTGGCCGTTTTCGTTCTAACCGGTTGTGATCTTCTCTATCAAGAGAAAGTCGTTGGCTTTGAAGGTCGTACCATGGGGACAACCTACTCTGTTAAGTGGGTTGATGCCAATGAAGCGCGTGTACAAGCGCTAAAGCACCGCGCCGATGAAGCTTTAGCGTCTGTTAATAAGCAGATGTCGACCTACGATCCAACTTCTGAACTCTCGACATTCAATAAGTTGCCTGCAGGCAGCGAGATGGAAGTGTCGGACGCCTTAGCGTTCGTTGCGCGTGAGTCACTAACTATCAGTGCCGACTCAAACGGGGCATTTGATGTTACTGTCGGGCCGCTAGTGAATCTTTGGGGCTTTGGTCCCGATGGACGCATAGAGAAAGCGCCAACTGAAGCTGAAATCGATCTACTCAAGCCGCGTATTGGTTATGCCAATATCAGCGTGCTAGAGAATCCGACGAGACTCAAGAAGGCGGGCGATCAATATGTTGATCTCTCCGCTATCGCTAAAGGTTACGGTGTTGACGTGCTGGCGCAGCTACTGGAAGACCAGGGTATTAACAACTACCTGGTGGAGATAGGTGGTGAGCTGCGGGCCCGCGGGGTGAAGCCTGAGGGTGAGCCCTGGCGTATAGCGATAGAGTCGCCGGTTAGCAGTGAACGCTCTATCGGGCGTATAATTAATGTTAAGGATACGGGTATAGCCACTTCGGGTGACTACCGTAACTACTTTGAAGAGAATGGTGTACGCTTCTCTCACACTATTGATCCCGCGACCGCGCGTCCCATAACGCACAGGCTGGCGTCAGTTACGGTACTGCGCCCAACCTGTGCAGAGGCCGATGCGCTGGCGACCACGCTGATGGTGCTTGGTGACGAGGCAGGCTTTGAGTTTGCCAAAGAGCGGGGCATCGCTGCCTATTTTCTGGTGAAAGATGCTGAGTCCGATGGGTTTGTTGAGAAAGCGACCGTTGAATTTGAACAATTTGTGCAAACACAGGAGTAAGTCATGGAAGTGATGATTATGACTTTTGCCGTACTACTGATAATCGTTGTCGCGATGTCAGTGGGCGTGCTCTTGGGACGTAAACCAATTAAAGGTTCATGCGGTGGCATGAGCGCGCTGGGAATGGATACGGTGTGTGATATCTGCGGCGGCCGTCCAGAAGATTGTGAGGGTGATGACACCCAAGCAAAATCTAAGGGTGCTCCCAGCGATCTAGCTTACGAGGCTAAGTGAATTTGATTTAGTGGGCGTTTTAGCGCCCTTTGCCGTTTTTAAGGGGATATAGATGGCAGTTTATGAGTACGACGTTGTTGTAATTGGTTCAGGCCCAGCGGGTGAGGGCGCAGCCATGAATGCCGCAAAAAGAGGGCGCCGCGTAGCGGTTATCGAAGAGCAGGCTCAGGTTGGTGGTAACTGTACTCATAAAGGCACCATCCCTTCAAAAGCTTTACGTCACTCGGTAAAGCAGATCATTGAGTTCAACACCAACTCAATGTTCCGCGATATTGGTGAGCCGCGCTGGTTCTCCTTCCCGCGTGTTCTTAGCCGTGCTGAAAAGGTAATGGCCAATCAGGTTATGCTGCGTACAAATTTCTATGCACGTAACCGCGTCGACGTCTTTTTTGGCAGAGCACAGTTCGTCTCTAAGGGCCAACTGAATGTCACCTCATCTTCAGGTGTTGTAGAGACTCTAAATGCCAAGAACGTAATTATCGCGACAGGCTCAAGCCCTTGGACGCCAAACGATATCGATTTCAAACACAACCGAATCTACAACTCTGATACCATTCTCAAGCTCAGTCACACACCGCGTACTTTGGTTATCTATGGTGCCGGTGTCATCGGCAGCGAATACGCATCTATTTTTAGCGGCCTCGGTGTGAAGGTGGACCTGATTGACAATCGCGATCGGCTACTGTCGTTCCTTGATGGCGAAATCTCCGATTCGCTGAGCTACCACTTCCGTAACTCGGGTGTGCGCATCTTCCATAACGAGGAGTATCAATCTGTTGAGGGCGATGAGCACGGCGTTACTGTGATTCTGAAGTCAGGTAAAAAGCTCCGTTGCGACGCATTCCTCTGGTGTAACGGCCGTACCGGCAATACAGCCAACCTGGGCCTCGATAAAGTGGGGCTTAAAGCGAACTCTCGCGGTCAGATACAGGTGGATGGCCACTATCGTACCGAAGTTGAGGGTATCTACGCTGTTGGTGATGTAATCGGTTGGCCTAGCCTTGCCTCTGCCGCGATCGACCAAGGGCGAGCTGCTTCGGAGGATCTGCTTGGGTCAGAGGATTTCCACTTCGTAAACGAAGTACCAACCGGTATCTACACCATTCCAGAGATCAGCTCTGTTGGTAAGACAGAAGAGGAGCTCACCAAAGAGGCGGTACCCTATGAAGTGGGACAGGCATTCTTCAAGGACACCGCACGTGCACAGATCTCTGGTCAGCCGGTCGGTATGTTAAAGATCCTCTTCCACCGTGAGACGTTCGAAATCCTCGGTCTACACTGTTTCGGTGACCAGGCTTCTGAGATTATTCACATTGGCCAGGCGATTATGGCTCAAGAGGGTGAGGCGAATACTGTGAAGTATTTCGTCAACACCACCTTTAACTACCCAACGATGGCCGAAGCCTACCGTGTAGCCGCACTGGCTGGCTTGAACCGCATCGAGCACATCTGACGACGCACTCGCGTTGCTGGCCTCTTCAATTTCTAAATAGGAGATTGGAGAGGCCTGTAGACATCACACAAACCACGCCTTTGCTAAGGCGCGCTCATTGCGCCCCACGCCTCTTATTTGTCCTTCGAATAGTTCAACGTGAAGGCGAACATCTCGCAGTAGTTGCCTTTCTAGAAAACACCTGGAACGACAGAGAAGTCGCAACTCCTGTCATTCGACTTCTTGCAAAGCGAACGGAAACTTCGATCCGAAGCGGCCTATACTCTACCAAAACCTCCTATTAAAAATGGGGGATTACAGGCAGATGAAGCGGTATACGAGGCCAAGGTCACTCGAGATAGAGCTTGTTGTGTTGGGTTAGAGAGTGATCGTGCTCCGGCATAGAGCAATAGAGTTAAGCGAAACAGGCATAATTTACGGATGCCTGTTTGGCGAATAGAGCCCCGTATTTGTTACTTGACGTTATTCAAAACCTTTCGAATAGTTGCTTCAAGATCCTCCAGAAGCACCGGCTTCGCGATGTGCTCGTTCATTCCAGCATCCAGACATCTCTCAATATCGCTGCCTAAAGCGTGTGCAGTATAGGCTATTATGGGGGCAATAATGTCGTTTTCCCGCATCAGTTTAGCGGTCTCGAAACCATCGAGCCCGGGCATCTGTACATCCAGCAACACAACGTCGAAATGCTCACTTATTGCAAGATCGATAGCAGCTTGTCCGGCCTCAGCAGGAATAGCCTCCATCGATAGCTTCTTAAGCATCCGCGTAGCCACTTTCAAATTTAGGGGCTCATCGTCCACTACTAGCACTCGTTTGCCGGCTAAGGTATTCACACTAACTCCAGTTGGTTTCTTATAGTATTAGGATACCATTCTCTTATCGAATACAAAGCGTTGCACTTATTTGCTTTCGTTCTCTTTGAATAATTCTTGAGACGCAAAACGATACTCAAGAATAGCCGTGATTTTTCGGACAGAGTCTAGCGTTATCTGTTTGTACTCGGCTATTTCATCTGGAGATGCATCGGCTTCGATTAACTCTCCGGCGCCCGCAATTCCATTAAGCGGGGTCCTAATCTCGTGATTGACGCGATCGATAAACTCGTTCTGCTGTCTTATATTTTCTTTGGCAGCGCTCAGCGCTTGGGACAAGCGCTCTCGAGACTCTTGTACCTGTCGGGCGGTACTGACTAGAGCAGCGCTCAATAATTTGCTTTCTCGAGAGACAGCGTTGCTTGGGTCTGGGGCAACCTCATTCCCATCGCTAATTCGCTTCAAATTTTCGATGTTTCGAGCTATCGAGGAGGTGAGTCGTTTAGACATCAAGAATCCCATAAAAATAAACGCTAAGAGGGCAGCCACACCGATCAAGGTACCTTTCCTGATATCGTCTAACACACCTTGTTTTATCTCTTCAATGGGTTGGGGAACCATGATACCCCAACCCGCTCTTTCCAGCGTTGTATGGCCTGCAATCATGTCTGCCTGCATTGGCGGCGAATAGAAGAAATCAACCCCGGTCTCCCCGTCAATCATTTGTTGTACTATCGAGACCTTGGCGAGATTAGCACCGCTCTCTTGGAGTTTTAAATTAGGGTGCGCGAGAACGTTTCCGTACTGGTCGAAAATAGCAGAGTGCCCACGATCACCGAATTGGATGCTTGCTTGTATTGATCTCACATAGTCTAACGGTAAGAGCGTGAAAAAT
>JABXHP010000303.1 GCA_013373575.1 Oceanospirillaceae bacterium
ATAGGTCCGTGTCATCATCTACTAAGAGTATGCGTCCAGCCATCGTCTACTGTTTCCTTAACACCGTGATAACGAGAGTTTACAGCCCAAATCTCTGATTTACATAAACTGTTACAGAAACTTAACGCAACTTTACGCAGCAATCACCCTAGGTGGTAGAACAGAGTTCCCTAGAGGACGCGTCAAAACGAACAAGCTAATTCATGACAGTGAGTCATGGCGAAGCAATACAGCGGTCAATGCAGGCTGTCAGGGCAGCTACGTCAGCAAAAGCTTAGGCCATGAAAACGTTAGACGAAGTGCCTTACGGAGATACAGCAGCTGAGCAAGCTACTTACTAATTGACATGAATATATGCATTCCAACGCTGACTACTCTTAAGAGCAGTCAATCCGAGGACACTCAGATCGAAAGATGCTGGAACGTATAAGAGGTTTGAACCTTTCTCTGCTGATTAAGGTCACCAGAGAAAGTTCAGACCCCTCATGAAAGAGGGGCGCTTTGCTTTAGGAGCTACAGAGCGGATAACCGTACTTGGTATCCGCCTGGTTTGAGGGTATTAACCGCTTCACCAAACTGGATCTCACCAACAAGCTCTGGGATTTCCAGATCTTCATCGGAAAGGTTTATGAGAACAGTAAGCTTTGTCTGATCGAGCACCCTCTCAAAAGCAAGCAACTCAGGTGCGATATCCAAAAACTCAAAAGAGCCCCGCCGCGCAACTGGAGTCTCTTTGCGCCAGGTCAAAACTCTCTTGTAAAAATTCAACAACGAGTTTTCATCATCAAATTGCGCTTTGCAGTTCCGTGTCAAATGCTCTTCCGGCACGGGAAGCCAGGGCTTGTTCTCTGAAAAAGCCCCGTGCTTGGACGCGTCCCAGACCATTGGAGTTCGACAACCATCTCTGCCTTTGTAATCTGGCCAAAATGTGATCCCCGGCGGGTCTACTAGATCCTCAAACGCCAAATCCGCTTCCGTGAGCCCAAGCTCTTCACCTTGATATATGCAAGGGGTGCCAAAAAGCGTAGCAAGCATAATAAGGTAGCCCTCTAGCGCTTGCCTACTTGCCTCATTATCACCTTTGGCAAGCCAACGAGAAGCCAAACGTCGAACATCATGATTCGAGGTTGCCCAGCACGGCCAAGTATCATCCTGTTTCTCAACAAATGGGCCAAGTTGCTCACGGATGAACTGCGCGCTGTGGTCAGGTCCAAAGAGTGCGAAGCTGTACGCAGTATGGAGGCGGTCACCTCCTTCCGTGTACTCAACCATTCGTTCGATCTGCCACTCGCAGCCGACTTCCCCTAGAAGAACAGCGTTGTACTGATCACATAGCGACCGCATTCGAGTCAGCCAAGCCAGATTTTCAGGTTGCGATTTATCGTAAAAATGGTGCTGGTGATCGTAGGTACTGTGCGACCTTTTCTCCACAGGCTGCTTAATGCTAGCGATGTTTGGAGGATTATCTCTCAATCGGGCGTCATGAAAGTAATAGTTAACGGTATCCATACGGAACCCATCAACGCCACGCTCCAACCAAAAACGCATTGTCTCTAGAAGAGCCTCTTGTACCTCCGGCTCATGGAAGTTCAAATCCGGCTGTTCTTTCAAGAAGTTGTGAAGGTAATATTGGCGCCTGCGCGTATCCCATTGCCAAGCGCTTCCGCCAAAAATAGACATCCAGTTGTTTGGCGGTGAACCATCGTCCTTCGGGTCAGCCCAAACATACCAATTGGCTTTAGGATTATTGCGATCAGAGCGACTCTCGAGGAACCAAGGATGCTCATCTGAAGTGTGGCTGAGTACCTGATCGACCATCACCTTCAAACCCAAAGAGTGCGCTTTTCTCAGCAACTCATCAAAGTCGCTTAGCGTTCCAAATAGTGGATCAATGTCGCAGTAATCACTCACGTCGTAGCCGAAGTCTTTCATCGGTGACTTGAAGACCGGCGAGAGCCACACTGTGTCTACACCAAGATCCGCTAAGTGTTCCAGCCGGAGCGTGATACCCGGAATATCGCCAACGCCATCGCCATTAGTGTCCTGGAAACTACGTGGATAGACCTGATAAATCACTGTGTCCTTATACCAGTCAGTAGGCCGACTAGTGCTGGCTGAGTTGTGCTGTGTAGTGTCTAAATCTGATTTCATAGTTCTTTTTCGATTACCTAGATAGGGGAGCGATGGCAAGTTCAGTCTCTGCGTTAAAAAAACAGACCTCAGATGACTTAACCCCAAAAGAGATGCTATCTCCCGAGTGCATAAATTGTGCGTCACTAAAGCGTGCAGTAAATGAGCGTCCAGCTTCCAATTTGAATTTGACGTACTGATCAAACCCTGTAACTTCAACTTGCGCAGCGGTCATGGTTGTAATGCTATCGCCAGCCTCTAGATGGCAATGCTCAGGCCGTATACCTAACAACACAGACTGACCGATAGTAAGCTGGTCCGCGCTATATCTTTGAGTTGAAATCGAATGAGTTTTGCCCTGATCATCGCTGTACTCGACGCTAACGCCGCTATCTGATACCGCAGTGACAGTCGCCGGGATGATATTCATCGGCGGAGAGCCCATAAACGAAGCAACAAAAACGTTTGCCGGGTTATGGTAGATCTCTGCCGGTGAACCGAACTGTTGAATACTTCCACCGTTGAGAACAGCGATCTTAGTACCCATGGTCATGGCTTCAACCTGGTCATGGGTGACATAGACGAATGACGACTGGGTCTTGTCGTGCAGAGCCTTGAGCTCAGCACGCATTTCGACACGCAGCTTGGCGTCTAGGTTTGATAGTGGTTCGTCAAATAGGTAGAGGGACGGCTGGCGCACCAGTGCTCGTCCAATCGCTACGCGTTGGCGCTGACCACCACTGAGTTGTCCTGGCTTGCGATCTAGAAGCGCTGTGATTTGCAGTAAATTCGAGACCTCTGCGATCTTTGTCTCTTGCTCAGCTTTGGGGACTCCGCGCACTTTCATGCCAAAGGCGATGTTTTGCTTTACCGTCATGGTTGGATAGAGTGCATAGGACTGAAACACCATGGCAATATCGCGATCTTTAGACTCGACATTGGTCACATCGCGCTCAGCAATTTGGATCGATCCACCCGTAGTGGTCTCCAAACCTGCGATACAGTTGAGCAGCGTCGACTTGCCGCAGCCAGAGGGGCCTACCAGAATCAGGAAGCCACCGGGTTCCATCTCCAGGTTGATATTGTTCAACACGTTGACTTGCTGATCATAAGATTTAACCAGCGCATCGATTTTCAAAATGCTTTTCATACTCTGCTCACCCTGAGCGGGCTTTTATTATTGAAAAGGTACCACCCTAGCCAGTCGCCCTGTTGGTTGTCTGGAAAGGCCTACACTTCGCCAACAGCTCGCTAGTTTTAGTGTCCGTTTTGGAGATCTTAACGCGCTCGTTCAGAAAAAATCAAATCGATTTAAATATTTTTCAAATCGATTGCATTTTGTTTTTTGCTAACTTATCTTAGCCTGATATCAGCTTTTAGTATCCATTCGACAAACCTGGGTACTACAGCTCTAAAGTGGCGCCCTAGCGATTCAGTCGCAGACCAAAAAGCTAGTTGCCTAGAATTCCAGAGAAAAATAAAGGGAACATCTCATGCTTCAACTCAAAAAGAAACTTCTGCTGGCGGCTGTTTTGGCTGGGTCAGCTGCTTCCTCTCATGCATTCCAGGATGGCAAGATCGTCATTTGGGGTGCGGGTGATGATCGCGGGCGTTCTGCTTGGGAGCGCATCGGTGCTCAATTTGAAGCCGATACAGGCGTAGGTTTGGTTATCGAGACGCCTGACCCGATTACAGATAAATTCCAACAAGCAGCTGCTACAGGCGACGGTCCGGATTTGATCTTCTTTGCTCACGACCGTTTTGGCGAGTGGGGAAACAGCGGCCTGATCAGTGCGATCGATATCGAACCCGAATTGCGTGAGACAATCGAAGATTTCGCATGGGATGCGGTAACAGTTGGAGACAAAGTGTTCGGCTACCCTATGTTCGCCGAAGCAGTCTCTTTGATCTACAACAAAAAGTACATCCAGACACCACCGGCATCATTTGAAGAGATTGTCGCGGGGATCAACGTTCCTGCAGGTGTTGAACCAATTATGTGGGATTACAACAACACCTACTTCTCTATGCCGCTTTTGGCTGCAAATGGCGGTTATGCCTTCGAAAAAATCGATGGCAACTACAACGCAGATGAAACAGGTGTAAATAATGACGGTGCAGTCAAAGGCGCCCATATGATCCGTTCACTGATTGATGCGGGAATGCCTGTAGGTATTGATTACGGAATCATGGACGCTGAGTTTGCCGAGGGTAAAGTTGGCATGATCATCAACGGTCCTTGGTCATGGTCCGGCTACGAAGAGGCTGGTATTGACTTTGGTCTAGCAGCGATTCCATCAGTAGATGGCGCAGCTGCGAAGCCATTCGTGGGTGTTTGGTCGATCGGCGTGAATGCGTCAAGCCCGAATAAGGATCTTGTTAAGCTGTTCATGGAAGAGTACGTGCTCAACGATGAGGCGCTAACTGCTATCGTGGCTGCAGGGCTTAACGGAGCGATGGTTGACAAAACCGTTGCCGCGACACAGAACGACGCACGCCTAGCGATCACATTAGAGAGCGCCAAAGCGGGTGTTCCGATGCCAAACAACCCTGAGATGGGCGCTTTTTGGAGCGCTATGGGCCCTGCGCTGGGCAACATCACCAGCGGTCGCCAAGAGGTTCAAGAGGCGTTGGATGACGCCGCTACGCGTATCCTAGGCGAGTAAATCTTCAAGGGGGAGCTATGCTCCCCCTATCTCTTTAGACTTTTAGTCAGTTATTTTATGAATATTTCATCTACGATTGGGTTAGTCATCAAGCTGGCCATAATTGCGATACTCGGCTACGTTGCTGCCACGCTATTTGTGTCGGGCGAGTTAAGTGTTGCGATGATGTTGGTAGTCATTACCGCTGCCTTCGCCATTATCTTCTTCTTCAAACGTTTTTATAGCGTGCGTTTCTACTACCCGGCGATTGCGGGACTGTTGTTGTTTACTGTCTTCCCGGTTGCCTACACCAGCTATGTTGGTTTCACTAATTACGGTGGAGCCAATCTGTTAACCTTTGAACGTATTCAAAATTATTTCACAAGCCAAGTCGCTATAGACAAGTCCACAGAAGAGCCATTTCAGCTATTTGAAACGGCAGATGGCTTACGCCTTTGGCTGCCGGAGTCTGGCCTTCTATCTGCCCCCTTTAAATTGGCTACTCCAGAAGCCGTAACGCTGCAAAAGGCCCAAGAGCCAAAAGGCGAGCTACTGCCCCTAAAAGCCGTTGTGGCAAATCGTGAGCTACTTAAACTAAAGGAGTTTACTTACGACTCCCTTTCGCTCAAAACAGCTGGTCTTAAAACTGTTGCATCCCTGCAACCCGCTTATCGAATCATCGATGCCGATGGGCGTCTAGAGAGCTATAAGGGCGAGATTTTAACGCCGGATCATGACGTCGGCTTCTACCGAAATGCAGAAGGCGAGACGCTAAAGCCCGGTTGGAAAACCTGGATCGGAACCCGAAATTTCGACCGCATGTTTAACAGTGAAGGCATCAAAGAGCCCATTGTTTCAATCTTTATCTGGACACTCATCTTTGCGCTCGGTTCGATGGTAGGAACCTTCGCTGTGGGTATTACCCTAGCGCTGATACTGCAGTGGCGTGAACTCAAAGGCAAACGACTCTATCGTATACTGCTTATTCTCCCTTATGCCGTCCCAGGGTTTATCTCGATCTTGGTTTTCCGAGGCTTATTCAACCAAAACTTTGGTGAGATCAACTTTATCCTGGAGGCACTTTTCGACATTGCGCCTAACTGGAACACCGATCCATTTTTGGCCAAAGCGATGGTGCTTATTGTCAACATCTGGCTTGGCTACCCCTACATGATGCTTCTCGGCATGGGCTTTTTGCAGTCGATCCCTGAGGATCACTACAAAGCAGCTGCGATCGAAGGGGCTGGTCCTGTTCGGCAGTTTTTCTCAATAACGTTACCGCAGATTCTTCCGCCGTTTGTGCCAATGCTGATCGCTACTTTTGCGTTCAACTTTAACAACCTTGTCCTGATCATTCTCCTAACTAAAGGTGGCCCCGACATGGTAGGCACGGTCGTGCCTGCGGGAGAGACAGACATCCTGGCTTCATTTACATATCGAATCGCTTTCTCTGACTCAAGTCAGGACTTCGGCTTGGCTGGCGCAATCTCAATGTTGATGTTTGTGGTGGTTGCTTTGATAGCGTATTTCAATCTCGCGGCTATGCGTAAAGCTGCCAAAGGGACGCGATAGAGGGTTTTATGGTTCACTCATCGAAGAATCTATTGATTAAAAAGTGTTTGGCACACGGATTTTTGTGGGTCTTTCTTGCCCTGATTCTTTTTCCGTTTTTTGTGACAATATCGATCTCGCTTCGCGAGGGTAACTACATAACTGGAAGCTTAATCCCAGATCGACCTACCCTTGAGCACTGGTATTTAGCACTGGGGTTTGAGTATGTCCGAGCAGATGGGACCGTTATAGAGCCGCCGTTTCCAGTCCTGATATGGCTATGGAACTCTGTGAAAATAGCTTTTTTCGCATCCTGTGGTGTTTTAGCCATGGCTGCCACCTCCGCCTATGCATTCTCTCGTATGCAATTTCGCGGCAAGGCGGCTTTGCTGGACACCATGTTGCTGGTGCAGATGTTTCCGGCGGCACTGGCGATTGTGGCTATTTATGCGCTGTTCGACTCTATAGGTGATATTACGCCTATTTTTGGCATCGATAGCCACTGGTCTCTCGTGCTTGTCTACCTCAGTGGCGTGGCAATGCATATCTGGACCATCAAAGGTTACTTTGACTCTATTGATCCGGCCTTGGATAAAGCGGCTGCCATAGATGGAGCAACTCCGTTTCAGACCTTTAGGTGGATCTTCTTGCCGTTGGCGACCCCAATATTGGCGGTGGTCTTTGTCCTCTCCTTTATCGGCGTCATCGGTGATTATCCGCTGGCCAGTATTATGCTTCGGGCCGAAGATAATCTCACACTTGCCGTCGGCGCAAGGAAATACCTCATGGACAATAAGTATATGTGGGGTGACTTTGCATCCGCCGCAATACTTTCAGGTGCGCCTATCACTCTACTATTTCTAATTGCCCAGAAATATCTGGTATCCGGCCTGGCTGCTGGCGGCGTTAAAGGATAAGCCTCTAACACAGTGCTGTGATGCAACTGCGGTTTGGCAGCCTCTCAGGCTGCCTTTTTTTGTTTTTCTACCTTTGGAAAGTTTAAAAATTTAATTCAAATCGATTTGACTTAAATCGATTTGAATTGATATAGTTGAATCCAGTCACGATATACAGATGCCTCAAGCGGCTTATTGTTATTGAGACTCCAGTTTAAGCTCGTAAACCCAATAAAAATTCAAATCGATTGCTTAAGCTGCTGTTCTACTTCTAAGCCTAAGTGGGACTGCAGTCTACGCATCGAGCGGAGATGGAAATGTTCAAGAAGGCTCTCAAACCTTTAACCTGCGCGATCGCCATGGCGGCGTGCATGGCTCACGCTGCCCCAGTCTCATTTACTGACGCCGTTGGTGATGACTTCGGGCCTGGTTCATACACTTACCCAACAAATCCTGTATACACAGCTGGATCATTCGATATGACAGCTTTCCGGATATCCGAGGATGGTGATAACTACAAGTTCGAAGTGGATGTTGCAGCAGATCTGGCCGACGAGTGGAATACAGGCGCAGGATTTGCTGTACAGATGTTCTTCGTATTCGTCGATGCTGGTCAGGGTAGTAATACAGCGGTTTTGCCCGGCCTAAACGTTCGTTTCGCCGATGATTCAGCTTGGGAAAAAGTAGTCATCATGTCACCGCAGTCTGCACGTCGCGTTAAGGCTGAGACTCGCAAAGCCGGGAAGCTGAGATCCTCCATTATTATCCCTGAATCGACACAGGGTAGCGGTCGCACTATCACGTCAATCGTTCCTAAATCAGAGCTCAGCGGCGACCCTAGTAACTGGAAAGTGCAGGTCGTTGTTCAGTCTAATGAGGGATTCCCAGATGGGAAGGACATGCTGACACGTCAGGTGAACAGCAGCAATGGCGAGCACCGTTTCGGTGGTGGTGATGACAGCAAAAAGTGTGACCCACACGTGATTGACATTCTCGGTGACCACTCACAACTCTCTTATGACTGCGCTGCTGATAAGCAAGCCACTCTTAAGCTTTTTCAAACAAAATAATCTTATTCG
This sequence comes from Oceanospirillaceae bacterium, assembly GCA_013373575.1. Taxonomy (GTDB): domain Bacteria; phylum Pseudomonadota; class Gammaproteobacteria; order Pseudomonadales; family Balneatricaceae; genus Marinobacterium_E. The sequence goes on from JABXHP010000303.1 coordinate 8,302, forward strand.
GAGAATAGAATGAGTCGTATGAATAAATTAGTCGTTGCGGTAGCACTAGCGACTGCGGCAAGCACCGCTTCAGCAGACCTGATCAGCAACGGTTACCTGCGTGTTGGTATTGGTAAAACAGAGGGCGGGGACTTTAATCCTGCTTGGACTGGTGGCTGGGCGGCCAACCGTTTGGGTCGAGAAGGAACTTACGGAGAGCACACGTTCGGTTGGGAAGGTGACATATCTGACGATATGACCTTCATCGCCAAGGGCACTGTAAACTACATCAATCAGAGTACTGCAACCGTAACTGACACTCTGGGTAGCGCTGATGTTAGTGAGACCGTTGATCTGTTTAACGTAAATGAAGACGTGAAGGAAGCCTGGGCGGGTGTAGGAACTGACTTCGGACGCGTTTGGGCCGGCCGTCGTTTCTACCAACGCGATGACATTCATATCTTGGACTTTTGGTACCAGGACATGTCCGGAGACGGTATTGGTATCGAGAATATCGATGTTGGCGTCGGTAAACTTTCTCTAGCAAAAATCGATGCGCTGTACACAGACCAAGTTAGTTCTTTCGATGCACAGTTAAGCGGAATTAGCATCGGTACTAAAAAGAGTATTGATGTCGGCGCTCTGGTTCACACTGCAACGTCTGAGGGCGATGCCGCAGGCCTTGACGCTGGTACCGCACTTCGTGTGCGTTACACAGACGACGATTTCTACGGCGGCTGGTTGAAACTCTACGCATCACACGGCCGCGACAGTGCATCGAGCCTTGTACCAGCATGGACTACTGGCAACGGTTCGGACATGACCCGTTTTGTAGCGCGTTCTTACACTCCTATTGGCGATAACTGGGAAGCAGAAGCTTACGCCGTGCATCAGACCGGTAGCGAAGACTGGATGAAGTGGACCGGATTCGGTATCCGTCCTGTCTACCAGGTAGACGATAACTGGGCTTATGCGGTTGACGTAGGTTTCCATAAGAACGCAGATGATTGGGGCCATGAGCTTGCAATTGCTCCGACATACACCTTCGGTAACTTCGGTTTCTGGTCTCGTCCACAGTTACGTTTGATCGGTAAATACGCTGAAGCACCTTCGGGCGACAGCAATACATCTATCGGTCTCCAGTTTGAAACTTGGTACTAATTAAGTGTTAAACGAACCGGTGCCAGTGGCACCGGTTTTTTTTGGTAAATTAAAAATGTTAAAGACACTCATTACTCTGCTTTTTGCTGCTCAAATCTCCTTTGTCTCGGCTGACACAGATTGGAGAGATGAGGTGCTCTATTTCGTAATGTTGGATCGCTTCGCAGATGGCGACCCGACCAACAACCAGGATGTAGACCAGAGTAATGACCTCGCATTTCATGGTGGTGACCTAGAGGGCTTAACACAACAACTCGATTATCTCGCAGATCTTGGGGCGACGGCGGTTTGGTTAACGCCTATCAATCAACAGATTGATTTTTCTATTGCTAGCCCTAACGGCCAATTTTTTGCGCACCACGGCTACTGGGCAAACGACTTCTATGCTATAGACCCCCGTTTTGGCACTGAAGCGGATCTGAAAAATCTCGTTTCTGAAGCCCACAACCGCGGCATAAAAGTGATCTTAGATGTGGTTTACAATCATCTTGGATACGGCGCTGACTTCGAAGATACACGGCCGGAGTGGCTCCGTATGGGCGGACAGTGCGGCGGAGATGATGAGACTATGTGTCTCTCTGGTTTACCAGATCTGCGTACCGAGCTACCCGAGGTTCGCAACTACCTTTTCGAAGCGCATCTAGGCCTCGCAGAGCGCACAGGTATAGACGGATTCCGCCTGGATACTGTTAAACATATTAGCCATGATTTTTGGCAAGAGCACCGTCGCTTGGCAACAGAGCGTTTAGGTAGCGATTTTATGCTACTCGGTGAAATCTGGGGGGCTGACAAAATTACTGCTCGACCTTATTTCAAATCTGACGAGTTGAGCGGCGCATTTGATTTTGTGTTTCGCGATCGCACCCTCGAATTTTTGAACAATATTAGTAATGGCAAACGTTTTGGTCGTTATTTAAGCAAACGCCACGCTGTGGTTGATGGTCACTTTCTAGCACCGTTCCTGTCGAACCACGATATGCTCACACTACTTGCGACTTTGCGCGAAGATAAGGCGAAGTACTTGGTGGCAGCTACTTTGCTGTTCACGGCGGAGGGGCTTCCCGTCATCACCTGGGGAGAGGAGTGGGGGCGTACGGGCAAAGCATGGCCTGCAAATCGCGCAAATATGTATTGGCCCGATAGCAGTGTTCAGCCGAATTCAGATTGGGTTGGTGATGCAGCAATTTTTGCCAAGTTTGCTGAGCTGATTAAGCTCCGCAAGGCGTTACCTGATCTACGCTCTAGCAAATCTGAGGTTGCTTATACTACCCAGGACGTTCTAGCACTTAAGCGTGGGGAAACCTCCTTAGTTGTGGTCAATCGCAGCGACTCCGCTGCTCAGTGGAACGACAAACTCGGTGCTAGAGAGGATTGGAGACTCGTTTTCTCTTCCCAAGGCGTTACTGCAATAGATAAACCAGTCCTAGCTGAAGGGATGGACGCACGCATCTATGTAAAAAATCGGTAATTGTGGCTTCTTATAGATTGACTCAAGACGTTCGCGATACAATCTTCGCGCGCGTAAATAAATAAAAATCAATTGAGGGACACTTTGGCAACTTTACAGGATATTGCTGATAGATTGGGGATCTCCCGCGCGACGGTTTCTCGTGCATTGAATGATTTTCCGGAGGTCGGCGCTAAAACAAAAGCTAAAGTCAGGTCAGTAGCTCAAGAGTTGGGCTATACGCCCAATTTGACGGCGCGCAAACTGATCTCTGGCAAGTCCGGCATGATTGCACTAGTGGCACAAGGCGAAGACTGGAACACAGTTTTCGACCTATCGCCGGGCTCGTTTCTAGGAACACTTAACCAAGCTTTTGATGATCATGATCTCGACCTAGTAATGCGCCTCGCAACGGATCGTGATAAGACCAACTTATACGCACGCTTAGCTCAGAGAAGCTTCGTGGATTGCATCGTAATCAACAGCCCGATGGTCGAAGATGAGCGCATCAGCGCTTTGCTTAAAACCGGAGCCAAGTTTGTGGTTCATGGGCGTGACGCACAGCACGAAAAATATGCGTACTACGATATTGATAACTACGGCGCGTTTAAACAAGCGACCAGCTATCTGCTAGATCTAGGCCACAAGAATATCGCGGTTTTCGTTCACAACGAGGATCACGCTTATGCTCGACGTCGACTAGAGGGTATTCGTGATGCCGTTTCCTCGCGTTCGGCAGAATCCAGCATCGCCGTTTATAAGGATGATGCGAGCACCCACTTCTCCTACACAATTGCCAAAGAGGCACTTAGTGCTAAAACTCCTGCAAGCGCAGTAATCTGTGTTGATGGTGTATCTCAAGCTCTGGGTGTCTACCGTGCAGCCCGAGAGAGAGGTCTTGAAATTGGCAGAGATGTTTCTGTTATAGCCCATGACGACGTTTTAAAGCGCTGGGATGCGACGAAGTTTGCACCCTCACTAACTGTTGTAAGGCGGCCAGTTGTTGACGCTTGCGCGTACTTAGTAAGAGCGGTAGAAGGTATAATAGAAGGGAAGCCTGTCGAAGAGCTGCAGTTTATCGATACAGCCGAGTTTATTGTCCGAGGATCGACTGGCGTCTATGTTGACAGTGGAGTGCAATCAACAGCGATCAACCCTGCTTAAACACTATCGCCAGAAGAACACTATATTAGCTGCACAGCTGGCATTCTGACATCCACTCTAAACATGAGCTCGGTCTCCCCGACCGAGCGCTTCTTACGCGCAAACTAGCCGAAATTCTCGAAGAACAGCACTACTTTCAGCTCCCTTTCCCAATTTTCGCCCTCTCGTAAACGCTTTAGTCTAATTAACCTGCTCTTTACTCATCTTTACGTTCTCGTAACCCAACTTAGCATTGCATTAATCAATAATAGTCTCATCGAAACAGACAAAGTTAAGAGCCTCAACGGAGAGACGACCATGAAAAAGACAATCATTGCTGCAATCACTGCTGTTACCCTTACTGCTGGCGCGATCTCTGGCGCTGTTTACGCTCACTCTGACAAGGGTGGCCCAGGCAAGGGGATGGAGAAA
>JABXHP010000180.1 GCA_013373575.1 Oceanospirillaceae bacterium
CCTCGTGTTATTGAACAGACAGTGCGTGAAAAACTTCCTGAGGGTTTTCAGCGCTCGGAATTCCTACTCGAGCACGGGCAGGTGGATATGATTATTCACCGCAAAGAGATGCGTGAACGCTTGGGCAAAATTTTGCGTCAGCTTCAGGGGTTGCCTGCGCGCGATAACAGTGAAGCCGAGAACGCTTGAGTTTCTACGTTCGGTGATTTAGGGAGTCTCTCAGGGTGTCTAACCAGCTAAGTCTGGAGATGTGGCTAGCTCGTATTGAGGCTGGCCATCCTACCGAAATCGACATGGGGCTCGAGCGCGTTGCGCAAGTTGCTAAGTCGATGGATATCGGCTTTAGTGGTACCAAAGTGATTACGGTTGCGGGTACCAATGGTAAAGGCTCTACCACTACACTCTTAGATGCCATTCTGCGCGCCTCCGGTGCGCGCACAGGTCTCTTCACCTCACCCCATTTTCTGCACTACAACGAGCGCATCCAACTACAAGGGGAACCCGTTTCTGATGCTGCTATTTGTGATGCATTTTCATATATAGATCAATGCCGTAAAGATATATCCTTAACTTATTTCGAGTTTGGAACCTTGGCTGCGTTGCAGATTTTCAACAAGGCTGAGCTTGACTACGTAATCCTTGAAGTGGGTCTTGGCGGGCGTCTTGATGCGGTCAATATTATCGATGCTGACGCCGCCATACTCACGAGTGTTGCACTCGATCATACCGATTGGTTGGGGGATACGCTGGAGAAGATCGGTTACGAAAAGGCGGGTGTTTTTCGAGCCGGAAAACCGGCTGTCTGTGGTCTAGCGCAGCCACCCGCGTCAGTTATCGAGCATGCAGGTGCGATTGGTGCAGAGCTCTATCGCCGTGGGGTTGACTTTGATCTAGTCCATGAGGGCGACCTCTGGAGCTGGCACGGGCAAGACGCCCAAGGTGAAACCCTAAGCTATGAGCATCTGCCGCGGCCAAATCTGCCCTTGGCAAATGCACCGAGTGTGCTACAAACACTCGCTTTAGTTGCACCCGAAGTTGGCATTAGTGCGATTAAAAAAGGGCTAGTGGAAGCTCAGATGATGGGGCGTATGCAGCGCGAGCGTCTGGGGCAAAGCCCCATGATACTTGATGTTGCTCACAATCCTGAGGCCGCTTCTTATCTCGCCATGCGGATTCAAGATTTGCAAATTGGCGGCAAAGTGCGTCTCATTTTGGGAATGCTTAGCGATAAGGATAGAGGGGCGGTTATTGCTGCTCTGGCACCTGTTGTTGATGAGTGGCACCTAGTCTCACTGCAGGGCCCGCGTGCGAGCACTGCGGCGCAACTGCAATCCTATCTCTCACAAACGGCTTGGCACTACGCCAATGTTGCCGAGGCTTTAGATCGTCTCTCTGGCAGCACCCAAGCCGAAGATCTGGTATTGGTGTGTGGTTCTTTCCTAACGGTTACGGAGGCGCTCGAGTGGCTGATAGCGCGAGCCTAAACAGAGGTCTCAAACGCAGGCTGGTGGGCGCACTAGCGCTGGTTGTTATTAGCTTGGCGATTACCCCGCTGCTGTTTGATGCGGCGGGCTACAAAGAGCGGCAACTGGAGAATAGAATCCCACCTGCGCCGAAACCTTTTGCACCACTCTCGGTGAATGCTACGAGTTTGGATGTCGAAGCTGCTGTGATAGAGATACAGTCTGCGTCTGCAGCTGAGCCGGTGAACATTAGCCCAGCTCCCGCTGCAGTAGAGGAGGCTGTGAGATCGGCTGAACTTGGTCCAGCCCCTGCAATCGATACGCCCAGTCTAGATCAGGACGGGTTACCGGTTGCATGGGCGCTGCAGTTGGCGAGCTTTCGTGATGAACGAAATGCGCGTGCACTGCAGGCCGACCTCTTAAAAGACGGGTATAAAGTCTACATCCGCCGGTCTGACTCGTTGGTGCGAGTCTATATCGGTCCAGAGATGCAGCGTTCGCGTCTGGAGTCACTGCAAGAGAGTATAAAAACGAAGTACTCACTTGATGGCATGATTACTCGATTTAGCGTCGAATAGTGCATTGGGTTCGACGCACGCCTCTGCTAATATATTGTCACATTTTCACTGAGACACATTGATGAATTGGACAGATTGGGTGATCGTCGGCATTATCGCCCTGTCAGGTTTGCTGAGTCTAAAGCGCGGTTTTCTGCGCGAGGCGATGTCACTGATTAGTTGGATCGTCGCATTTATCCTGGCACGACTATTCGCTGGAGTTCTCAGTACCCACCTTACTTCTTTCCTTCCAGATCAGTCGGCCGCGCTTATGGCTGCGTTCGCGATGCTATTTGTCGCGACCTTGCTGGTTGGTTCTCTTATTCAGATGTTAGTGATCGCGCTTGTAAGAGCGACCGGGTTGTCAGCCACTGATCGACTGCTCGGCGTCGGTTTTGGCGCTGTGCGCGGTGGCTTAGTAATCGTTGTGATGGTAGCGCTATTGCGTGTTACACCTGTGGCCACCAATGAGTGGTGGCAATCCTCCAGTCTGATTCCGCACTTTGTGCTGTTAGAGGGCTGGACAAAAGATATGGCGAAGCAGTTAGGCGCGGCTATCTGGGATGCGAGTAGCTCCAGTTAAGTCGGTTTGACACAGTTGTTACAAAAACAGTTGTTAGAGGTTAAGACCCATGTGCGGTATCGTTGGCTTAGTAGCCAAAAGTTTTGTAAACCAGACAATTTTTGATGCGCTAACGGTGCTTCAGCATCGTGGCCAGGATGCGGCAGGTATGGTTACCTGTGATGGACAGCGCTTCTTCTTGCGCAAAGATAACGGTCTGGTGAATGAGGTGTTTCGTACACGTCATATGAAAAAGCTTAACGGCAATATGGGTATCGGGCATGTACGTTACCCGACCGCCGGGAGCTCAAGTTCTGCGGAAGCGCAGCCTTTCTATGTTAACTCACCGTACGGTATCGCGCTCGCACACAACGGTAATCTGACCAATGCCGAACAGCTTGCCGACGAAGTGTTTCGCTCTGATCTGCGCCATATCAACACAACATCGGATTCTGAAGTTCTGCTCAATGTTTTTGCCCATGAGTTGCAGGCGCTTGGCAAGCTTAATCCTAATGCTGAGGATATTTTCCAAGCGGTTGAGCGCGTCCACCAGCGATGTGAGGGTGGCTATGCGGTGGTCGCCATCATCACCGGTTACGGTATCGTAGCCTTCCGTGACCCCTTCGGCATCCGTCCGGTTGTATACGGCAAGCGTGATACAGAAGAGGGTTCAGAGTATATGGTTGCGTCTGAGAGCGTAGCCTTAGATACCTCTGGCTTTGAACTTGTGCGCGACCTTGAGCCGGGTGAGGCGATTTTCATCTCGCAAGAGGGTGAAATTACCACAAAGCAGTGCGCCAGTAAGTCCATTTTGGCACCTTGCCTATTTGAGTACGTCTACCTAGCTCGCCCTGACTCAATTATTGACGGCATATCGGTTCACCATGCACGTATGGAGATGGGCGTAAAGCTGGCTGAGAAGGTGATGCGTGAGCGTCCCGATCACGATATCGATGTAATTATCCCTATCCCAGACACCAGCCGTACATCAGCACTGGAGATGGCGAAGGCTCTGGGTGTCACCTTCCGCGAAGGATTTATCAAAAATCGCTACATTGGCCGCACGTTTATCATGCCGGGGCAGACTCAGCGTAAAAAGTCCGTGCGCCAGAAACTCAACCCTATATCGGCCGAGTTCCGCGACAAAGTTGTAATGTTGGTCGATGACTCAATCGTACGTGGTACGACTTCAGCTCAAATTGTTGAGATGGCGCGTCAGGCGGGGGCGCGTAAGGTCTACTTTGCGTCCGCTGCACCTGAGGTACGCTTCCCTAACGTATTTGGTATAGACATGCCTTCGCCAACGGAGCTGATCGCACATGAGCGCACTGCAGACGAGATTGGGGAATTGATTGGTGCTGACTGGATGCTCTATCAAGACCTCGAAGATCTCAAACGCGCTATCACCAAGTTCAATGATCAGATAGACGACTTTGATACCTGTGTATTTAATGGCAAATATGTGACCGGCACTGTTTCTCAGGAGTACCTCAACCGCATTGATGCCAAACGTAATGACGATGCGAAAGCGTCTGCAGGCAACAAGCAGGACTCAGACGGTAATGAGTCTGCCGATCTGCATAGCGCATTCTGAGGCGAATATGGGCAAAAAGAGTTTTGAACGGCCAGAGCGCCTTCAGTTCACAGACACAGGCTACGCCACCGAGACGCTAGGCGTCAGAGCGGGGCAGTATCGGAGCGAGGAGGGTGAGCACTCCGATGCTATCTATGCGACCTCGAGCTTTGTCTATACCAGCGCGCAGGAGGCTGCCGCCACTTTTGGTGGTGATATTGAAGGCAACGTCTACTCACGCTTTACTAACCCTACAGTGCAGGCGTTTGAGCGCCGTATTGCGGCGATGGAGGGCGGTGAACGTGCCATTGCTACTTCATCAGGTATGGCCGCGATATTGAGTCTATGCCTGTCGTTAATGAAGCAGGGTGATCATGTCGTCTGTTCACGTTCGGTATTCGGTTCAACGGTTTCGCTGTTTGAGAAGTACATCAGCCGTACGGGAATAGAGACCAGTTTTGTAGATCCTAAGGATCTCGATGCTTGGCGTTCTGCGGTACGCCCCAATACCCGCATGTTCTTTATGGAGACGCCGAGCAACCCGCTGGCGGAAGTGACGAATATTCGGGCGGTTAGTGCTATCGCTCAGGCTGCCAAGGCTAAGTTGGTTGTCGATAACTGCTTCCTGACACCTGCACTGCAGAAACCACTGAGCCTTGGTGCCGACATTGTGATGCACTCTGCAACCAAGTACCTCGATGGACAGGGTCGCGTAGTGGGTGGCGTGGTTGTCGGCTCTGATACTGATATGGAGGAGGTATTTGGCTTTGTTCGTACAGCAGGGACTTGCCTAAGCCCTTTTAACGCCTGGCTTTTCCAAAAAGGCTTAGAGACACTCTCACTGCGTATGCGCGCACACTCCGATGCGGCGTTACAACTTGCACAGTGGTTAGAGCAGCAACCGCAGGTTGAGCGAGTCTACTACTCTGGCTTGAGCTCCCATCCGCAGCACGAGCTGGCAGCAAGTCAACAGAGTGGTTTTGGTGGGGTGCTCTCATTTGAGGTTAAGAGCAGTGATGCTGATCTTAAGGCAGCCGCTTGGCGCTGCATCGACGCGACGCAGATGATTTCGATCACGGGCAACCTCGGTGATGTAAAGACAACCCTTACCCATCCGGCAACTACAACACATGGCCGCATGAGCGCTGAAGCACGCGCTGCAGCGGGGATTCGCGACAACCTCATCCGTGTCTCAGTGGGTTTGGAAAATCTTGAAGACATTAAGGCCGACCTACAGTTGGGTCTAAACGCTCTCTAAGCTATGCAGATTGTACTCGCTCCCATGGAAGGGGTAGTGGATGCGCCGATGCGTCGCTTACAGGCGGCCGTTGGTGGTCCTGATGCGATGGTTACTGAGTTCGTTAGAGTCACTGAGCATCTACTCCCTCCAAAAGTTTTCCATAGGCTCGTTCCAGAGCTTCAGCAGGAGCGCTGTGGCTATGGTGAAATCCCGTTAACTGTACAGTTATTAGGATCCAACCCAGAGACACTCGGTATGAATGCGGTACGCGCAATTGAGCTTGGCGCTCCCGCTATCGACCTAAACTTCGGCTGTCCGGCTAAGACGGTAAACAAGTCGATGGGTGGCGCTATCATGCTTAAACGTCCGGAAACGGTATTTGCCGCGGTAAAAGGTGTTCGCGACGCTGTCGCAACGGAATACCCGGTAAGCGGTAAGATGCGTTTGGGCTATGAGGACAAAACGCTTGCCTTAGAGAACGCCAAAGCGATCGAGGAGGGCGGTGCTACCTACCTTACCGTACATGCACGAACCAAAGTTGAGGGCTACAAGCCTCCGGCGCACTGGGAGTGGATCGCCCGTATACGCGAGTCTGTAAATATACCGGTGGTCGCAAACGGCGAGATCTGGACGCCAGAGGATTACTTCAAGTGCCGTGAGGTGAGTGGTTGCGAGCGCATTATGATCGGTCGTGGTCTTATCGCTAATCCCTTTCTGGTTGAACAGATCAGAGACCCAGACGCCCCGCGTGATACCGCAGTAAACTGGCAGAGACTACAGCCCCACCTGATCGAATTCTTTGAGGATGTGCGCGCAACTATTGAAGAGCGCCATGTTCATGGACGCATTAAGCAGTGGCTTACCATGTTGGGTTGGCACTTTCCGCAGGCTAAAGAGCTATTTCAGCTGTTGCGCACAGAGCGCGATGCACAAGGTGTTGAGGCCATATTGCGAGATTCGCTCAACACTTAGGGTAGCTCCTGTTTCGCAACCACGGCACTAACGGGTTTAACCTCGGCGCGCATATAGTGCTCGTGCAGCTGCCGCGAGCTGAGAACGCTGCTACTCAGTCGAGCAAACATCGCCTGTACGGTAAAGATTAATTCGTCGGGTATTAGCGGCTTCTGCACCATTGCACAGGCGCCCTCTGAGGTGAGCAATTTTGCCTCGGCTAGCTGCTTATCGTCAGTCAATACGATGAGTTTATTGAGCAGACGCGGTTCGGACTTTGCCAAATGGCTAACGAGTTCCATCGAACCCATGCCGTTGGTATCGGTGCCCAGTAGAATTAGATCTGGTTGGATGGTTAATATCTGACGCAAAGCTAGGGTAGCATCGGACATACAGACGACAGTGTAGCGAGAATCAAGAATTGACTGCACGCATTGAAGGTCAACCGGATTTCGGTCGATGCAGAATACTGTTTTACGCAAGAGCTCTCCCTGCAGCGTAAAGCGCGTAATCCATTTACACGTCGGTCAGACATTGATATGCCCGTTAAGCTGCAGCTACAGGGTACTCTGGCGGGCTGGCGAGTGTCAATTGAGATTGAATATTGTGTGCGGCGCTGGATTCAAATTCGCAGCCCAAACGCGCTGTATGCCCGGTTATAGAGGTCATACAGCGCAATGGGTACTATCTGCTTACAGTGAACCTTAAGCCGGTAGTAGCAACTGCAAGCCCGCAGCCGTATTGGAGATAGGCGCAACCAGTCGTCGCTCAACCTCTTTTACTGGGCCACTAAAACAGCCGCGGGCAGCCATCCACATGGCTAATTCGACACCCTGTGCACCGGCTATACGCGTCAAATCGTCATTTGAGTACTGGCATAGATCCTCCGGATCATTGACCAACTTATCCATACACATCTGATCGAAATCAGTATTGAGGTACCCGGCTCGCTCACCATCCAGCTGGTGCGACAGGCCTCCCGTGCCGAGGATGACAACCTTCTGATCTGACTCCCAGCTACGGATCGCATCGCCAATCGCTTTCCCAAAGGCATAAGAGCGAGAGGGCTTCGGCATGGGGTGGCGTTCGCAGTTGATCGCAATCGGGATCACTTTCACACCTTGGTATCCATGGTTAGGGTAGAGTACAGACATTGGCACGGTCGCCCCGTGATCGACTTTAATATCCTGACAGACGGTTGGGTCAAAGTCATTCTCAATTAGGTGATTAACGATGTGCCAAGATAGCTCGGTCTCGCCAGTAAGAGGCGGTATTACATTAACCCCCCAGCCTTCGTCAGCATTCTCGTACTGGGGTGCGCACCCTATCGAAAAGGTCGGTTTCTTATCAAGAAACATCGACAGCCCGTGGTCGTTGTAGAAGAGTACCGCTATATCGGGTTTCTCATCCTGCAGAAACTTACGCATCGGCTTGTAACCGTCGAAGAAATCGACCCAGTAAGGCGTCTCTTCAAGCCCCTGATCCACAGCACGCCCGATTGCCGGGATGTGTGAAGTGCCAATCATTCCAATCATCTTAGCCATTCGGTTTGCCCACCTTTTGTGTATCGAGGTATGCCTGAAACTCTTCAGTTGTCCGGCCGGTCATAATGCCGCCAACATCTTGTACGTTCAGACCCAGTACGCCAGCAAATTTCGCTAGGTAGTAGATGCTGCCACCATTGCGCAGCAGGGTAATAATGTCGCGTTTGAGGATCGCCTCTTTCTGCACGGCGTTCAGACCGAATTTGTCGCAGTAACCGGCTTCATCCTGGCGAAAAGCCTCGCGGTTAACCTCTTCGTTAAAGGTGAAACACATGCGGTTGAGGTTGTAGCCGAGCGTGGCCATCTCTCCATCAAATTTGTAGGTGCCCTCTGGCATCTGGTTATCACTCATAGAGAGTCTCCTAGCGCTCCCAGTAGAGGCGCATTGGGTTGTCAATTAGAAGCTTTTGCTGCAACTCTTCAGTGACCGCGATCTGAGGGATCACATCCACCAAAGCACCATCATCGGGTGTGTGCGACTTCATATTTGGATGCGGCCAATCTGTCCCCCAGAGGACGCGATCTGGGAAGGCTTCAACCAGTGCGCGCATGTATGGCACAACATCAGAGTAGTTTGGTGGCTGCTGCGTCAGGCGCTCTGGGCAGCTTACTTTTGTCCAAATTTTGTCGTTGTTGCGCATCAGATCCATAAAGCGCTGGAAGTCTGGGTGATCAACCCCCTTGCTAACATCGGGACGACCCATATGGTCAATCACGATGGTGGTGTTGAGATCGTTAAGAAACGGAATCAAATCCTCGAGGTCCGGCGCTTCGAAGTAGACAACGATATGCCAGCCCAGCGGTTTGATCTTTTCAGCGATCGAAATGAACACCTCCTTAGGGGTGGTATCGACCAGACGCTTAACGAAGTTAAAACGTACAGCACGCACACCGGCAGCATCCATCTCTTTAAGTTCAGCTTCAGTGATTGCGGGATCAACCACAGCCACGCCTCGTGCCAGATCACCGGCAGCCTTTAGTGCGTCTACAAGCGCTGCGTTGTCAGTCCCATGACAAGAGGCCTGAACAATTACGTTGCGACTGAAGCCAAGGTAGTCACGCAGGGCGAATAGTTGATCTTTAGAGGCGTCGCAAGGCGTGTACTTGCGCTTCGGATGGTAGGGGAATTGGGCTGCGGGTCCAAAGACGTGACAGTGTGCATCTACTGCACCGGCAGGTGCCTTGAAATCGGGTCTCTTCGGATTTTCGTGAAACGGTAGGTAATCAGCATCCATGATTCTAATCTCTCTTCTTATAGCGCGAAAACAGTTCCATCAAACAGTTTTCGCGCTGTTCGCAATAGTGCCGCGCTCTTGGGTGCGCCGTCCTTATCCAGCTCAAGCACAACAGACATCTCACCCGTTGGGTGCTCTACGGCTAGTGTTTTGCGCCCCCCTTCTGGCACCTTGGCGACATCCGCTGCGGGTGAGCCGGGCAGGATCGCAGCCGTAGCCACACTTACGGCACCAAGCACGCCAATGGTGGCGTGGCAGCGGTGAGGAATGAAGGTACGGGTACTGATTGCGCCGCCAGCTAGCGGTGCACTGACCATCGACATTTTCGGTACAGATTTCTCTGTGACATCCCCAAGGTTCATCATCGGGCCCGCTCGTAGGCGTATCGCCTCAAGTTTGGCTTTAAGTTCGCCGTTAGCATCAAGCTCTTCACGGGTCTCAGTACCGCTAATACCCATATCTTCTGCGCGCAGAACAACGACAGGCATACCGTTGTCGATAAGGGTGCACTCCACACCATTAATCGTATCGGCCATATTGCCTGTTGGGAGCAGGGCGCCACAGGATGATCCGGCCGTATCCAAAAATTCTAGCGGTACTGCCGCGTGGGTTCCGGGAACACCGTCGATTTTTGAGTCACCGCGATAGCTGACGATGCCGCCAGGTGTTTGAACGGTAGCAATTGCGATCTGACCGGTGTTCTCCATATAGATGCGCACCTTAGTCTCGCCATCGGTGGCTTCAACAAGGCCGCGCTCTATAGCGAACGGGCCCACTCCTGCAAGAATATTGCCGCAGTTCTGGGCGTCGGTGATAATTGCTTGATCAACAAAAGCCTGTAAAAACAAGTAATCTACATCAGCATCTTCGCGTTCAGACTTAGATACAACGGCGATCTTAGAGGTGATAGGGTCAGCGCCTCCCATACCATCAATCTGTACCGGATCAGGTGAACCCATCATGCTTAGCAGGAAAGCATCGCGCGCCGCCACATCTGCCGGTAGATCATCTTTGATGAAGTAACCCCCTTTCGATGTGCCGCCGCGCATCCACATGCAGCGAATGCCTTCAGACATACTTCAGGCCTTTCTCTTCGAGGCGAGGGCGCATGTTGTAGATATCGAGTCCGAGTTCGCCATTGGCCATGCGCACACGCTTCTCCTCTTCGCGAGCTTCACGTGCGAGTGCCTCTTCTAAAACGGCCTCTGCCTCGTCACGACGAACTACACAGACACCGTCGTCATCGGCAACGATGATATCACCTGGGTAGATGAGCGCCTCGGCACAGACCAGTGGCACGTTAACTGAGCCAAGGGTCTCTTTGATGGTGCCTTTGGCGTAGACCGCTTTGGACCAGACCGGGAACCCCATCTCACGCAGTATCTTGGTGTCGCGAACGCCAGCATCAATGACTAACCCTTGGACGCCGCGTGCTTTCGCTGAGGTAGCAAGGAGGTCACCAAAGAAGCCGTCAACAGATGGTGACGTGGGGGCGAAGACCATAATGTCGCCGGGCTGGCACTGTTCAATGGCGACGTGCATCATCCAGTTATCGCCAGCTGCACCAGAGATGGTTACGGCGCTGCCTGCAATCGCTGCACCCTGGTAAATAGGGCGCATGTAGTGGGCGAGTAGACCGGTGCGGCCTGCAGCCTCGTGTACCGTTGCGACGCCTAGCTTTGCTAGCCCAGCGATCACCTCTGCATCGGCACGTTCGATATGTTGAACTACGACGTTATCTGCCATGATCGGCTCCTTATACTTTTAAGCGGCTAAAGACGCGGCGGGTGTTGTCTTCGAAGATCGCCTGCTTTGCTGCAGCGTCGACCTTGGTGGTTGCATCGATGTACTTCTTGGTGTCGTCGAAGTAGTGCCCCGTCTCTGGGTCTACACCGCGTACTGCTCCGATCATCTCAGATGCAAAGAGAATGTTTTTGGTCGGGATGACGTCCAGCAGGCAGTCGATACCTTTTTGGTGGTATACACAGGTATCGAAGAAGACGTTGTTCAATACACGCTCTTCGAGCTCAAAGCCTCTGTCCAGCGCCATGCCGCGGAAACGACCCCAGTGGTAAGGTACGGCACCGCCACCATGTGGGATAATAATCTTCAGTGTTGGGAAGTCCTTGAATACATCGGACATCATAAGTTGCTGGAATGCCGTCGTGTCAGCACCAAGGTAGTGTGAGCCAGTGGTATCGAAGTTGGCGTTACAAGCGGCTGAGACGTGAATCATTGCTGGGATGTCGTATTCGCACATCTTCTCATAAATAGGGTAGAACTCTCTCGCCGAGAGGCGACTGCCGTTCCAGTGTCCTCCAGAAGGGTCTGGGTTTAGGTTGATACCAATAAAGCCCATCTCTTCCACAGTTCGCACGATCTCGGGAACCGATTTAGCAGGGTCAACACCAGGGGACTGGGGGAGCTGCGCAACTGGGACGAAGTTTTCAGGGAAGAGATCACAGACGCGACGGATAAGATCGTTCTGATTCTCTGTCCAGAAACGGCTCGTGTGCTCGTTGCCTACATGATGCCCCATCCAGCTTGCGCGCGGCGAAAAGATTGTTAGGTCGGTGCCGCGCTCCTGCTGAAGCCGCAGCTGGTTGTTGATAATTGATTCACGAATTTCATCATCGGACACGCCAAAATCACCTTTCTCTCCTACAAACGAGGGGTCATTAGCAACCGCTTCTTTCTGGGCATCACGCCAAGCGCCTACGCCCGGCGGCGTTGTTGTGTAGTGTCCGTGGCAATCAATAATCATGTTTAAACCTCAGTAGTTAAGTACCTTTAATGGAAGCAGTATCTTTAAGCAGCTGCTTCAGAGCTAGTTGAATTTAAACTGTAGGCTATTGGTTTTTGGTATAGTATGCCTACGAATATCAGCAGATTAGCGGGTAGAGTATGCAGTTTCCAAACCTTAGGCATCTTCGTGTTTTTGCAGAGGTAGCGCAGTCTGGGAGTATTAGTCAGGCGGCAACTAAGGTCTTTCTGTCGCAGCCTGCGATGACGCAGGCGATCTTAAAATTAGAAGGGCAGTTAGACGCAGTGCTGTTTGATAGGCAGTCCTCGGGAATGTACCTTACGCGCGAAGGGGAGATCTGGCTAGCGCGTGTTAAGCGCTGCTTGAGCTGGCTGCAGTTGGGCCTTACTGAGATCCAGGGGACCCAAACTTCCGGGCGGCAAGTCAAGGCGGCACAGCAGTTGACGCAGATATCCTCAACCCAACTGCGTGCCTTAATGGCGGTCACGGACAGACAAAATTTCACCCTTGCTAGCCGTGACCTTGGTATCTCGCAGTCCTCGCTCCATCGCAGCGCCCGTGATCTGGAGAGTAGCTTAGGCATATCCCTGTTTGAAAAGACCAGCACCGGCATTTCCGCCACTCGACCCGCGCGCATACTGACGCAACGTGCCAAGCTTGCTGTAGCTGAAATATCTCAGGGCATGGAGGAGCTCAGTGCTGCTAGAAACCGAGAACGCGGTCGGTTGCGCATAGGCTCGATGCCGTTGGCACGCACCTCTCTACTGCCGATGGCAATTAACCGCTTTACTGAGGCGCACCCCGGTTTGACGCTGGAGCTGATTGATGGTCCATACGAGGATCTTTTGGGGCATCTGCTTAATGCTGATCTTGATATTATTGTAGGCGCGCTGCGCTCGCCGCCCCCCGCAGAGTCGATTTTGCAGCGCGAGTTGATAGCTCCGCCACTGGCGATTATTGGGCGCGCAGACCACCCTCTGCGTTTGGCAACGGGTATAACAATAGAACGGCTCGCCAGCTTTCCTTGGGTGGTTCCCCGTGAAGGGACACCAACGCGTGAATTTTTTAACCAGCTGTTCGCAGAGCCACTAGCGCAAGAGGGGATGTCGCTGGTTGAGACTACCTCACACATTTTGACACGGGAGGTGCTGCTTGGCAGCGAGCGCCTTACACTTGTTTCACGCCATCAGCTAGAGCATGAAATTCAGGCTGGCCAGTTGGCTGTAGTTCCCTACGCGCTGAGCCACACGCGTCGCTCCATAGGTTTTATGCAGCGGCGGGATTGGAAGGCAACGCGGACTCAACAAAAATTTATCGACATACTACAGTCGTGTGCTGCTGAGTATGCGGATATCTAATCACTGGCGTTCTAAAAAACTAATACCCCATCTAGCCATTTTAATTGTCGCTGAGATTGCTGGATTGATAAGGTCCCCAGACTAGAAATACCAATGTAGGAGAGAGTGATGCGAATTTGTGTTGCCGGTGCTATGGGCGCTTTTGGTTTGAAACATCTGGATGCCCTGGCGCAGATAGACGGCGTGGAGGTGGCCTCTGTCGTGGGCACTAAGCCTGATAAGATTGAAGCCTTTGCCAAGGAGCGCGGTATTGGTCACTACACTACTGACCTGGCTGAGTCTCTTGCGCGCGATGATGTAGATGCAGTAATCCTTGCGACACCTACGCAGATGCACGCTGCACAGTCTATCCAGTGTATGGAGGCCGGCAAGCACGTCATGGTGGAGATCCCTATGGCGGATAATATCGAAGACTCTCGCAAGGTCGTTGAGGTGCAGAGAGCAACCGGCCTCGTTGCAATGGCGGGCCACACACGTCGTTTCAACCCGAGCCACCAGTGGATTCACAACAAAATCCAGGCAGGAGAGCTAAAAATCCAGCAGATGGACGTCCAAACCTACTTCTTCCGTCGCACAAATACCAATGCGATGGGACTCGCACGCTCTTGGACCGATCATCTACTGTGGCACCACGCAGCGCACACTGTAGATCTGTTCCAGTACCAGACAGGTGAGCGTGCTCACCGCGTGCAGGCGCTTGAGGGCCCTACGCACCCAGATTTGGGGATCGCTATGGATATGAGCATCGGCATGAAGGTACCTTCAGGGGCTATCTGTACACTATCACTTTCGTTCAATAACGATGGCCCCCTTGGCACCTTCTTCCGTTACATCTGTGATAACGGCACCTACATCGCGCGCTACGATGACCTCTACGACGGTCATGAGAACAAGATCGATCTGAGTGGCGTGGCGGTCTCCAATAATGGTATTGAGCTGCAGGATCGCGAGTTTATCGCAGCGATCCGCGAAGGGCGCGAACCTAACTCCTCTGTGCAGCAGATTCTGCAGTGCATGGAGACCCTTAATGACCTTGAGGGTAAGCTGAAAGCTAGCGCTTAACTCGTCCTGATACCTGCGCAGCAAAAGAGGGGAGCTTTTAGCTCCTCTCGTTATTTCTACCGGTAGGATTTGTTTTAGCTCCTGCCTATTCACGGTAGTAACGTTGAATCCGTCTGCAAATAGCGTATGTCGCAATCGGATTTAAAAAGCCGTCGCAAATCACTCCGCACGGACGAATTCACAGGTAAACTCGATGATTCGTGCTGTTTGAAAAACTGCATTCTGCG
>JABXHP010000122.1 GCA_013373575.1 Oceanospirillaceae bacterium
AGAATACTGTCAGAGCTATCCCCCGCTTTTGCCATAGAGTTGTTGGCTAGTTCAGAGATATTTACCACCTGACGGTTAATCTCTTCAGAGACGTGTGCCTGCTCTTCAACTGCAGCCGCCATCTGAATCGCCATATTCGCGATGCTGCTGACAGATTCAGAGATAGAGTTGAGCTTATCTTCGGTCTCTACAACCTGTTGCAGACCGCGCTCTGCATCCTTGTGACCCTCTAGGGCCACTGTTACCGAGCGCTGTGCTCGGTCGGTTAACTCGTTGATGATTTTATGGATATCTTTAGTAGAGTCCTGCGTCCGCTTTGCAAGTTCACGCACTTCGTCAGCAACGACCGCGAAACCGCGCCCATGCTCACCTGCACGGGCTGCCTCAATGGCCGCGTTCAACGCCAATAGATTTGTCTGGTCAGCGATTTGCTCGATAATCTCTGCAGCCTTCGCGATCCGAGTAATCTCACTGGAGAGTTCCTCAACCGAACCACTTATACCGCCAACAGTATCTTTAAGTACCTCGATTGAACGACGCGTGGTTACCGCAACGTTCTTACCTTCCATCGCCATTTCATTGGCGTGTTCGGAGCGCTCCGCGGTCTCTTGTACGTTGCGCGAAACTTCGTTAATGGTCGTTGCCATCTCATGCATTGCTGCAGCAACTTGATCGGTCTCAGCTTGCTGCTTACGCATCTCTTGCGTCGCTGCGTTGGAGTTATCCAGACCGATTTGTGACTGCTCAGACACCCGCGACGCTTCGTCTTCGATACGAGTCAATACAGTATCGAGATGGGATTTCATAGAGAGGATACCGACCTTAATCTTACCCAACTCAAGATCATCATCTGTATAGGATATGGCTGCCAAGGGGTGTTTAAAGCTATCGTCGAGCAACCTATCGATCTCACCCATCCAGTGATGACGCTTACGACTAGAAATTAATGTAGCAGCAGTACCACCCACGAGCATAAGTCCGGCTGTGACAAGCGGCTGAGATAGCACCAATGCAATTACCGCTGCGATAACGAACAGCGCGAGAACAACCCACTCATTGAAAATCGAAGGCCCCGGGTACTTAACCCCTTTTTCCCTAATTTTGATGTATAACGCCTCAGCTCTCTCTACATCCTTCCTTTCGGGGCAGGTGCGCACTGACTCATAGCCGATTACCTTACCGCCTTCAGTAACCGGCGTTACATAGGCATTAACCCAGTAATGGTCGCCATTTTTACAACGGTTTTTTACCAACCCCATCCAAGGAGAGCCTGATTTGAGTGTGTCCCACATAACCTGGAACGCTTCAGGCGGCATATCCGGATGGCGGATAAGGTTATGGGGTTGGCCGATCAACTCTTCACGGGTATATCCACTGATCTGCTCGAATGCATCATTACAGTGCAAAATATTGCCCTGCAGGTCCGTAGAAGAGATTAGCTTCTTACCGGCGGGAAATTGAACTTCGTTATCTGTTACAGGTAAATTTCTGCGCATTTACTCACCACTCGTGTAGTTCATCGACAAGCTACACAGCTCTCAAGGTTTAACTTATTTATAGACGGCTGCGAACAATCCCGCAAAAAAACCGACCCTTATTGTTTATCTGAATCATCCTGTTTCAGCGGCAACCATATTTTAAAGCGCGTCCCCTCACCCTCGGTCGATTCAACCTCTATCGTACCGTTGTGAGCCTGAACGATGCCATATGAGATGGACAATCCTAATCCAGTTCCTTCTCCGATATCCTTTGTTGTGAAGAAGGGATCAAAAATCTTCGATTTCACTGCTGCTGGTATGCCTTTACCGGTGTCGGAAACATCCAGCACCACGCCATCGTTATCGGCATAGGTACGAAGCGCTATTTCACCGCGCTCCTCAATTGCCTGTGCCGCGTTCACCAGCAGATTGAGTATAATCTGATTCAGCTGCGATGGAATGCAGTAGATATTGGGGAGGTCAGCGAGATCCTGCTTAATCTCCGCCTTATATTTAATCTCATTGAAGGCAATGGTCAGCGTTGATGCGATGCAGTCATTTAGATTGGCCGACTGCCACTCTGTATTTCCAGAGTGGGAGAACTCACGCAGGTTCTCAACAATCTTACGTACCCTGCGAACACCTTCAATGGAGTCATTTATCAGGTCCGGTAGCTCTTCGTTGATGAAGTCGAACTGATAGTTCTCTTTCTGTCGCTGCAACTCCGCTTTGAGATCGACATCTGTCACCGCCTGCTCAAATTTATCGATCATCTCTACCAGCGACTCTGCGTAGTCTTTAAGGCAGACCACATTGGAATTGATGAAGGATAGCGGGTTGTTAATCTCATGCGCCACCCCGGCCGCTAACTGGCCCAGTGACGCCAACTTTTCTGTCTGCACCAACTGCGCTTGAGTACTCCTCAGCTTTTCGTAGAGGCGACCTTGCTCAGCCTTATCCTCTTCCAACTGTTTGTTTGCCCGCTCCAGTGCTGAGGTGCGTTCTGAGACGCGTCGTTCAAGGTCGACATTGAGCTTCTCTAGCGTCTCGGTGAGCGTTTTGAGACGCCGATTTGAGTTCTCTAGCTTCTCCCCCATCGCAACTAGACCGTCAGAGGTTTGCTGGATCTCTTTTACCTCGAAGTAGCGGCCAATCTGACGATAATCACCGCCACCAATAGCCTCTATCATATTTGCCAAGGTCTGTAATGGAGCAGCTATATGGCGACTTAGGCCAAGCGCTTTTCGATACAGCCAGAGGAAGAAGATCACATAGAAGAATACGAGCCCTGCCAGCATCCACAGACCAACCCTCTCAAACCGTTGCTGCAAAGCGTTGGCTTCAGAGAAGATCTCATCTTCATCCACTACAAGCGCGAGCCCCCAACCCGTATCGGGTATAGGATTAAAAGCAACTAGCTTGCTGCGCTGTTGCAACTCCATGGATATCAGTCCGGGCGAGCTATCTTTAATTCGTGCCGCCAGCTCCTGCGTATCGGACCTAGCAAGGACGTTAAACGCATCCGGCTTGAAAGTATCTTGCTGAATTGCGGACTCATAGCTGTGATCAGTGAGTTCATCCAAGCCCCAGTCCACTTCGCCTTGCGGCGGCAATGCCATTAACACACCATCACGCCCAATTAATACAGCGTAAGCATTCCAAGGGATCTGTAACTTCAAAAGATCATTAATAATATCTTTTACCAAAATATCTAAACCCACGACCCCCTCAAGGAAGTCCCCCGTGTAGACCGGCGCTACGCACGAGGCCATCCACCCCTGACCTGCCGGATCTATATAGACATCGGTCCAGACAGGTTTACGCTCTGGGTTATGGGTGGCGTCCGCATCGTAATAGAAGTTGTAGTCTGGAATCCGCAGGTCTGCGGGATACTGTGAAGCCGTATCAAAGTAAGGGTAGATCCGGTTAAAGCTGTCGTAAGAGTTGAAGTAGGCCTGTGCTACTAGCGGACTCGACTCTACCAAACTGCGCATCAGGTAATCCGTTGTGGACAGCTTCCAAGCCTTCTGCTTCTCAGCCTCACCAACTTCGGTAACGTTTGAGTAGAAGCCCGCTGCACCACCGTTATCTTGCGTCGTCACCCAAGCCCCATCTGGCGAAAATTGGTATCTACTGGGTTCATCTTCAGGTACTAGCGATTCAACCATCAGTGCCCGCTGAGTTGCATCAGCCAGAAGTTGAGTTTGCACCGACACTGCCGCCAGACGAGTCGAAATAAGATCCGCCTCTCGGGTAGCCATGCCACGCAGCTCTTCCCGCACTTGAGCCTCTAAATGACGTACATTTTGATCACGTATGAAGGTATTTGTAGCGAAGTAAGCAGCAAGTAGGGCGACTTCGATGAGCAGAATCGGGATAAGAGCGCTTTTGATGTAAGAGCGCCAGATAAGGCTGACTACCGTATACTTCGGCAGGTGATTCAAGCATCGCCCCCTTCAGTCTGTGTAGCGCTTGCCGAAGCTAGTGGCAAACTCAGGACAAATTTAGCGCCCCCTTCATGCTCCTCATCAAGGAACAGCTCTCCATCAAGCGCCTCAAGCAGCATACGCGCCCGATACAGCCCTAAGCCAGTACCACCACCGACTTCACGGGTAGTGAAGAACGGATCAAAAATACGCTCCCTGTACTCCTCTGCAACACCTGTACCCGAGTCCGTTACTAGGATCCTGAGTGCACTATCAGCTTCCTCGAAGCCGATGCTGATCTCTCCATTTGAGCCGCAGGCCTGAGCTGCGTTTGTGAGTACCGCGTAGAGTGCCTCTACCAAGCCCTCGTGCGACCCCAAAACCTCAGCGGGCAGGAGACTGGAGACATCCACTTTACTCTCATCAAATCCAGCATCTCTGAGCCGCGACACAGCCTCTGAAACAGCGGCGGCTGGACTTACGACTGACGCACTATGTGCGCTTCCTTGCTGCAGCGCAGTCATCTTCTCAACGATCACTTTGACGCGATTCAATCCATTTTGGGTATCGGCCAACAGCTCGTCTAAATCATCCTTTAAGAACTCGTAATCGATCTCCTCAAGAAGCTGATTTAGCTCATCTGGCTGCATCGGAGAGGTGCCACTCACAGCATCTAATAGACGTGCCGTAAGCCTATAGATATCCTGTTGATAATCCTTTAGCGTGCCTAAATTGGATATAACAAAGGCAAGCGGGTTATTAATTTCATGCGCAACGCCAGCTGTGAGGACGCCGATAGTCGCACGCTTCTCCGATTCAAGTAGCTGTGACTGAGCGCTTTGAATCTGATTGATGGCTGACTCGAGTTCGCGGTTAAGCTTCTGTAGCTCATAAGTACGAAGGCGCACTTTATCTTCAAGCGTCTCATTCAACTCTCGCAGCTCAACAGTCAACTGGTTCATCTGCAAATGAGAACTCTCCAGTGCACGGGTCATCTGGTTGAAGGCGTGGCCTACAGTATCAATCTCATCCTCGCCTTGCACCTCCACACGGCGCCCTAGGTCACCCTCTCCAATCGCTTCAGCTGCGTCACGTAAGGCTGAGAGTTTGTGGGTTAGAAATCTACCCAGCATAAAAGAGAAGAGCGCCACCAAGGCCATCTCAAGAGCTACAATCGTGATACTCCAACGCTTCGCCTTGTCAACGATTAGGTCAATAGAGTCTGTACTGAAGCCAACCTCTACCCAGGCAAAAACTTGCCCCCCTTCGGAGACCTTCGCCCGAGTGTCGTAGACGCCATCGGTAACCTCTTCTATCGCACTGTCTGTCACCGGATTAACGCCCTCAGCTCCTCCTGACGCAGCGAGCACCTGTCCATCTGCCGTAACTACACGTGCGTAAACAAGCCCCTGATTTGTCATAACTTCGTTTACAAATGCATAGAGGGTGGCCAAGTCATAGCCTAAGACTGCATCTTTGGCCGTAGTTGCAAAAAGACGCGCTGTTGTCTCTGCACGCGTCTCAAGAGCTGTGGAGTTGGAATCTTTAATGTAACCCAACATCATGACAACCAAACCGATTAACAGCACCGCCTCGATAAGGGCAACGCCGAGAATCGTTTTTACACGAATGGAGTTACGT
Organism: Oceanospirillaceae bacterium; assembly: GCA_013373575.1. Taxonomy (GTDB): domain Bacteria; phylum Pseudomonadota; class Gammaproteobacteria; order Pseudomonadales; family Balneatricaceae; genus Marinobacterium_E. The sequence goes on from JABXHP010000122.1 coordinate 5,546, forward strand.
ACGAATTGCATCTACTTAACCAAAGCGTCCAGCAGGTCGATATTGAGACCACGAACATCATCCCAATCCGAATCAACGGAGGCCTCCCAACGGGCGATCTTCAGAGCATCCAACAGCGCTTTACCCTCCTCTGAGTTCGACATCTCAACCAATGCCTGAGTCAGTTTTTCGCGCTCCTCATCGCTTACGCGTGGGTGTGCAGCAATTGCGTGCGGGGTGTATGGCTGCGTCTTCCACAGGATGCGCAGGTCATCGCGCACCGCTTGTTTTGTCGCATTGAGTGTACGCCCTATGCCACCGCCCGCCGGGAAGAAGCCTTTACTGACGTTCAAATAGACAGAGTCATGTGACTTAACATAGATAGGTTCAATTGTGACACCCTTAGACGCAATTTCCGCCCTAGGCAGTACAGACGCCGCAAAAGCTGCTGGAGAAGGAAACGCAACACGCTGGCCATCAAGCTGTTCTATACTCTCGATTTCACTATCTTTGCGAACGACAAGAATCCCCTGAAGAGAGGCATCACCGCGGCGTACCATGGCGGTAAAGCCGCGATGCTCATTGAAAAATGTGAAGTGATAGGGGTTCATATAAGCGATGTCATACTCGCCATCCAACACTCGCCGCTCAAATGTGGGTATATCCGACGCCGTCGAAAACTGTAGTTCAATACCTGTCTTTTCAGATAAGTAAGCGAGAATCGGCGACCAATTTTTCGCCAATACTGTCGCCGACTGCTGAGGCACCACACCTACGGTTAATGCCTGTGCCTGTATTGCAAACAGCGAAGCCAATACCAGTACAAATTTTCTCATTCTATTGCCCCAAAATCCTTAACTCTCAAAAATGCGCTAGCTGGCAAACTGCAAACAAGCTTCACGCAAGTCTAAATCATCAATGCGGTCGAGCATTGCGTTGGCAAAATCAGCTCGCCCGAGCCACTGAGCGGCATTCAGCAATTGTACCAGTTTATGCTCGCTGGCCTCTAAGCTTTGGGCTCCCTGCAGAGAGATAGCCCGGGTAATTTCATCCGGAAAACCCCAGAGCATTAGCAGCAACGCACCAGCATTGGGATACTCAGTCTGCAGGCGCTGGGGGTCTATATCGGCACTCGCCTCACAATTGAGAATAACGAGCTTGCCGATGTTGTGCATCAGGCCTGCAACCCAGATACTCGACTTCAGCGTTGCTGGATATCTAGCGCGTTCTGCGAGTTCCTGTAATCTAGCCGTATAGTTCTGAGATTCCTGTGCGAGCTGGCTCATCAGGTCCTCAGATATCCTTTGGTTATTGGCCGAGAATAGACCAGAGAAGAGCACTAAGTGTTTCACCATATCAAGCCCAAGCCGCATGATAACATGTTGCGCATCCTTCGATGGCGTCGTGAAACCGAACATTGCAGAGTTAGCAATCTGCAACAGCCGCGCCAGCACCTGAGGCTGATTCGCGATCACCTTGGCGATCTTGTCAAC
>JABXHP010000020.1 GCA_013373575.1 Oceanospirillaceae bacterium
TTCACAATTTTTGCGGCGTTTACAACAACGTGTTGAGTAAACTGACCTGCTAAGACGCGTCGCTTGATGAACTCTACCGTCTCGCTCATTGTTGCGACATGCATTGGAGTACCGAGCATTTCGATCCGTTTCATTTTACATCCCTATTTAATGTTCATCTTCACGCTTGAGCACTCAGCAATTAGCACTCAGCACGTAGAGCAACGCATGAAGCGTGCCACCTCAGGCAACTTCTTTAGCAATCTGGGTCTGTATCAACGCTTCAAGAATGCGCTCGCAAGCCTTGCCATCTCCATAGGGGTTATGTGCTCGGCTCATCGCTTGATAGGCGCCATCGCTGTCAAGGAGCTCGGAGACAGCTTTTGTTATCACGCCAACATCTGTGCCAACTAGCTTTACAGTTCCGGCGGTAACTGCCTCCGGGCGCTCAGTTGTCTCTCGCATTACCAATACGGGCTTACCCAATGATGGCGCTTCTTCTTGAATGCCCCCGGAATCTGTAAGAATAAGCGTCGAGCGAGACATCAGGTAAACGAACGGAAGGTAATCTTGCGGCTCTATTAGGTGAATGTTGGCGCGATCATTCAACAGTCGGTTGACTGGTTCACGCACATTTGGATTCAAATGGACCGGATAGACGAAGTCGATCTGAGGATAACGAGCAGAAAGCTCTGATATCGCCTGACATATTCTTTCAAAACCTCCACCGAAACTCTCGCGACGGTGCCCTGTGATGAGAACCATCTTGCGGTTTTCATTTAAGAAGGCGAATCGAACCTTGAATTCTTGAGCTAGAGCCAAGTCAGTGTCGAAACGTTTCACAACGTTGAAAAGCGCGTCAATTACGGTGTTTCCGGTAGTATAGATATTCGAATCACTAACCGCTTCGCTAAGCAAGTTCTGCCTTGAGCCCTCGGTCGGAGCAAAATGTAGGTTGGCCAACGCACCGGTCAGTTTTCGATTCCCCTCTTCGGGCCAAGGCGAATAGATATTCCCTGTGCGCAATCCAGCTTCAACATGCCCGACCGGAATCTGCGCATAATAGCTCGCCAATGTAGCTGCAAGAGTGGTCGACGTGTCACCATGGACCAGAACCATGTCTGGCTTTGATTCATTCAAGACAGAACGCAAACCTTGCAAAACACCGCAGCTAATATCAGTAAGATCTTGCCCAGGCTTCATTAGATTAAGGTCGTACTCTGGCTCTATTGAAAACAGCTCGAGGACTTGGTCCAGCATCTCTCGATGCTGGGCCGTTACACAGACTTCAGAGTCAAACCGCGAGTCGTTCTTCAACGCCAACACTAGCGGAGCCATCTTTATCGCCTCCGGTCGTGTTCCGAATACCGTTAGAATTTTCATCAGTGGTGCTCCGTTTTGTATTTACAGGTGTCCATAGGCTCATAGCTGCTTGATGCTTACCGCGAAACACTCCGCGGGTGTCAACAAGTTCCTTACCTAACATGCGGTTCGGTTGAATAGTTTTGAATTCGCGGTGATCGACCAACATGACAACGATATCTGCTGCATCAATAGCTTCATCCATCTCCCGCAATTCAAGCACGCCCCGAAGGTTAGCGGGCATTTCGCTGATATTTGGTTCCACACCAAATACAGTACAGGGTAGATCCTCATTAAGTGCCTCAGCGATCTCAAGGGCTGGACTCTCGCGCAAATCATCAATGTCAGCTTTGAAAGCAAGACCCATACAGGCCACTTTGATATCCCGAGCTGAGCGATCTGGCTGATTCTTGAGGATAGAGAAGAGCACCTCTTTGACTTTATTGATAACCCAATGCGGTTTAGCGTCATTAATACGACGAGCGGCGCGGATCATCTTCGCCTCTTCAGGGGCAGAGCTGACAATGAACCATGGATCCACCGCGATACAATGCCCGCCCACACCAGGACCAGGCTCTAAAATATTTACGCGCGGGTGACGATTAGCTAGCGAAATAAGTTCCCAGACATCGATATCGTGCTTGTCACAAATCAGTGATAGTTCATTCGCAAAGGCAATTCCCACATCGCGAGACGCGTTCTCGGTCAATTTGGCCATCTCAGCCGTGCGTGCGTTTGTGATTACGCATTCACCGACTACGAAGCTACGGTAGAGCTCAACACTGCGCTGTGAACACGCAGGCGTCATCCCTCCAATTACACGATCGTTTGCTACAAGCTCCCTGACAACCTTGCCGGGCAAAACTCGCTCAGGGCAGTGTGCAACATGAACCTCACATTCCTCAGAACCATCAACTGGGAACTTCAGATCAGGTCGCTCCCTTGCGAGCCACTGAGTCAGTTGTTCGGTTGCACCAATTGGGGATGTGGACTCAAGTATTACCAAGTTGCCCTTCTCCAGAACAGGCGCGATTGCCTTTGCAGCTGACTCTATATAGGCAAGATCAGGCTCATGATGTTCCTTAAACGGCGTTGGTACAGCTATCAAGAACGCTTCAGCAGGTTCAGGAGTGGTGCTGGCACGGAGGTAACCGCCGTGCACAGCAGCCTGAACTAACATATCCAAATCCGGCTCTACTATGTGAATACGGCCTTCGTTGATTGTGTCAACGGCTTTTTGGTTAACATCAACGCCAACAACCTCTATTTTTCTCGATGCGAACATAGCTGCTGTGGGCAGGCCTATGTAACCGAGACCGATAACTGATATTTTTTTAAACTTCATTCCACGCCCCTTTTTCCTTTTGGGTATCCAAGAGAGCCAAAACCTACACCCCCGAACATCTGGTGGCTGCAGATCTAAAAAAGATCTCTTCACAAAACGGATTTAGCAATTCGCATGCCAACTAACATCTCACCACACCCCAATGATAAATCGGCACGCTACTTGCAGATCATCTCGCAGACCCATTAATGACAATGGGATCAGCGATGTACGCTGAGGGACCTAATAGGGATAGAGGAAAAGACAATGAATCTTTTAATAATCGGCGATGACCCGAAGTTTATTGGCGGTGTAACAAATTACACTCGCCCGCTTGCACAGAAGTTAGCGGCTTCAGGTGTCAATGTTCACTATCTTTTTAATAGTTCGCGCAACCAAAAATACGACTTCGGACCGATGCGTATAGAGGAGTTCGATCAAGACGGTGTTAAGTATCATTGGCTAATGAACGGGCGTGGAATGGTCTACAACTATGACGATTTGGGCCTCGACTCTGGAACATGGTTTGATGAACTGTTTACAAAGCTTGTATCCGACCACAACATTGACGTAATACACATCAATGAGATTTTTGGTTTCTCAAGCAACCTGATCCATATCGCGAAGTCGCGAGGCATTAAGGTCGCGGTAACTGTCCACGAATATTGGTGGCTCTGCCCTCATCGAGTAATGGTTGACCACGACCGTAAGGTTTGTGAAGGACCAACAGATATGAAGAAGTGCGTCCACTGTGTTTCGCAACGAGCTCAAGGCTACAAACCAGCAGTGAAACGTTTCCAGTACCGCCTTCGCAATGCATTCCCATCCGTTTACACGCCAATCGTCAGTAAAATCAAAGGGATGAAGAAGAACTACTATAAATTGGTTGAACTTAATACGAGCGAGACCAGTAATATAATTGCAACCGATAAATCTCTAGAGCGACAACTTGAAAACCGCTTTTCAGCACTTATCGGCGCACTTAATGCATGTGATCGAGTTATATGCGTGTCAAGCGATGTAAAAAATATCCTTACTCGTTTTGGAGTCAAAAGGTCTGTATGTACCGTGGACCACATCGGAAGTGAGATTGCTGAACGTGACTGGGAACTCAGAACCGACTGGAAGCCTAGGGAGAGACTCTCCTTTGGCTTTATTGGTGGGATTACATACTACAAAGGTGTTCACCTGATTGTTCAGGCATACATGCTGCTCCCAGAGAACCTCAAAGCGCGGGCGACCATAGATATCTATGGCGGTGGCGATCAGGGCTATGTGCAATCAATGAAGAACCTGCTAGAACGAGGGGCGAAGATTGATATGGAAAATATTCGTTTCCATGGGCGCTACACTCCAGACCAACTTCCAGCTATTGGAGAATCGATCGACGTCAGCATACTCCCGTCCATGTGCGCGGATACAGCCCCCCAAACAATATTTGAAAGCTTCTCGTCAGGACTGCCAATAATTGCACCGGATATCGGTGGGTTCAGCGACTTCATTAAACATGATGTAAATGGATTGATTTTCAACTACGGAAACCCGCAATCCCTCGCTGATGCTATGGCAAAACTGATTGAGCATCCCGAATTGGTAAGCGCGATGTGTACTCAAATCGAGCCTTCGAAAGCGATGTCCGCGCACGTACAAGATATGAAAAATGTCTATCAAGAAATGTCAGCAGCTTAAGCAAAAGTAAGGGCGCCATAGGCGCCCTTTTCACTCAATTAGAAAATCAGGCTTGGGCGAGAACCTTGGTTTCAAACCCTTCAGGGTTTGCGGCCTGCCAACGCCATGTATCCTGAAGCATCTCGGTCAAATCGCGCTTCGCACGCCAACCGAGTTCGGCATAGGCCTTTCTGGGATCTGCCCAACACTCCGCAATGTCTCCAGGTCTGCGATCGACGATTTCGTAATTGACCTCTCGACCGCTTACTTGCTCAAAAATACGGATCATTTCAAGAACCGAGTAACCGGTTCCAGTACCGAGGTTCCAAATGCCCAGCTCAGCGTTTTTTTCCAACCAATTGAGCGCCGCTAGGTGCCCCAGGGCAAGATCAACTACGTGAATATAATCACGCACACCTGTGCCATCCTTTGTTGGATAATCTGAACCAAATACACTTAACTTAGCCCGCCTACCAACGGCAACCTGGCTTATAAACGGCACAAGATTGTTTGGTATTCCTTGAGGATCCTCCCCAATTAAACCGCTTTTGTGTGCTCCAACAGGATTAAAGTAGCGCAATAGCGCTATGCGCCAGCGATCGTCTGATTTCCGCAGATCTTTCAGTATCTCTTCCACAATTAGCTTGGAGCGCCCGTAGGGGTTTGTCGGAGCTCCTGTGGGAACCGACTCACTGATTGGCACAGTCTCAACCTCTCCGTAGACTGTCGCAGAGGAACTAAACACCAACGAAAATACATTGGCTTGCGCCATAGCCTCAGTTAAACACAAGGTGCCTGCTACGTTGTTTTGGTAATACCTTAGCGGTTGATCGTTACTTTCACCTACTGCCTTGAGTCCGGCAAAATGAATAACCGATTGGATATCAAACTCATTAAAGACCAGATCAAGTTGCTCCCGCGATCGAATGTCACCTTCGCAGACTCGAAGCCGTCCAACTCCAGTTCTACCGCCGACGATTTCCCGTATGCGCTCAACACTTGCTGGGGAGGAGTTAGAGAAGTTATCGAATATAACGACATCAACCCCTGAATCGAGCAACTCTACGACCGTGTGGGAGCCGATATATCCAGCCCCACCGGTTACTAAAACCCACATATAACATCTCCGCTTATTTAGACCACCTGAAGGCTCGGGCGATCAAGCGCCAATGAGGAGGTCTCCTCCAGGCGCAAGGATAAATTCAACGCCTCGATGATGTTGTCCTCTATTGAGCAGTATGTCCAATTTCCATAGCGACCAGCAGAGTAAATATTATGCTCAGCCAGCTCGGCCATAACACGAGCTTTCTGCTCTTCGCTCTCTTTACTGATGTGCACATAGGCGGGTGCCATAACGAGAAATTCGTGATCAACAAGCTCATGTCCGTCTACAACACCCATTCTCTCCAAGTCTGCAAGCGCTTGTTGTAATAGCGCTTGCTGGTCAATCTCCGCATCTTCGGGAAGTCCCATCTCGACATAGAGACTCATTCGATTGTCACCGAAAATATTGTTGTAAAAGCCTATACGGTAAAAGCTGAGATCCTTTTGTGGGAAATAGATCCAGTGAGAATTCTGTTTAGATGGACGATCAAAGCCTAGGTTGAATACCGCAACCTTGTTAGCTGTGAATTTCTCTTTTTCGTAATCGACACCACAAAGGTCGAGAAGCTTGGGTAGCGGCATCGTGTTGATGAGGTTGTCATACTCTACAACCTCTCCATCGCTAAAGGTTGCCCTCTTATTTTTCATATCAATTGATACGACGCGCTTATTAAGCTCAAGCTTATCGCCATCAACACGGCGCTCTATAGCTCGGATGTACTCGATTGCACCACCGCGTGGGTATGTAAAAGTTTGATTATAACTCGTCGCATCGGACTGGCGGAAATTGCTAATGATCTCTTTGAGATCGGCGTCTGGGAAGAACCGTCCCATGGCGTCTTTATCTAGCTTGTCCAAATCGATAGCGTAGAGTTTCTCGTTGTAAGGAATCAAAAATAGTTCGGCAATTGACTTACCAAACCGGCTTACGACGAAGTCCTTGAAGCTGTTGATATCTATATCCTCTTTGTGAACAAGGTCGTAAAGACAATCGGTGAAATCCTGCTGGTCAAGCTGGTGGATATTCTTCTGAAACGGAAAATCAATCCAGCGGTCCTTGTACGAGATATGTGTGATTTTTTCGACGTCTAGCAACTCATCTTGGACGTTATCAATCAACCACTTTTTGATGGCCTGATTTTGAAAATGGAAGAAGTGGCCACTGTAATCCCAGGTGAAACCATTGCGACGAATCGTTTTACAGTAACCCCCTATCTCACCAGCAGCCTCCATAACTCGATAGTCATTTCGGGTAAAAGCAGCGTAAGAGAGTCCTGTAACTCCACCACCAATAATCAGATCCATGTTATTTCTCCTACGCCGCCTCTTTGACAGCTAAAATTTTTATCAAGTAGTAGCAAATCAGCACCGAAGTGGCGATAAAGCTACTGGCTCCGGCCCCAATCAAGCCATACTGGGTTATCAGTAGATAACCGCAGATAAGGTTTACCGACAACGTGATAAGTGCTCCTCGCAGTATCACGCCATCCCTGCCATGCGAATAGAGAATTCCTGCCAGAATCTGCACCGAGGCAAGCTGGATGTAAAACATTGCCAGCATCGGTGTTAACTCTAGAAGCGCGTACTCTTGCCACACAAACTGCTGGACTAGCTGCACAAACCACTGCATCGCATAGTAGGTAACCCCACTTAAGATAGGGGTAGCAAAGGCCATGCCAATAACTAATTTACGAATGACTTCAGCACTAATGTACTTCACCGATGAGTACCAAAAGAATCCAATACCAGACGAGACAACCATTAGCAGTGCAGCTAAGCTGTTCGCTACAACGAAATCCCCCGCGGCCGCGTCTCCCAATAGCCACTTAACGAAAATAAGATCGCTACTCTGCATAAACAATTGAGCATATAAAGCCGGCATCAGAAAAATCGATATTTTCAATAATTGCTTGAACAGCGCAAAATCAAACCCACTTAAATTAACGCGCAACCAACTCCGAATTTCGACTCTTGAGAATAGGACGATTACACCAAATATCGCTGCACCAATTGGCCAGAGAGGATCCTCATATGACCACCACAAAAAAAGAAATATGATGGGTAGCGGGAGATATTCAACGATGAAGTTATATTTAACGAGTTCTCGTGAGTGCTGCAGAATCTGCAGCTTGTACATCGAAAGTTTTTGAATGGTTCTAGCAAGTGCGACAAGCAGTAGATAAGCGTAGAGCAAAATGGTCTCTTTACTCGCCCAAAAAAAAGAAGAGAGAAAAACCACGATCATTAATATGGAAGCAATCAGCGAAACCGCTGAAATTACATTGTAGACAGGTTGAGCTGTTCGCCCCTCGTCTAAAAACTTCAGTACTAGCCGGTTGCAACTGTCGGGCAAATTGAGCAGTAGCAAGGGCACTGCGAGGCTCGCTAAGTTGTTAAGAAAGCCTATCTCTCCGATCTGCTCCTTGCTGAGAAAATAGGTAAGCGCGGGAATGTAGATCACACCCTTGATTCGAATCAATACGAATACGCCGATTCCGTAAAGGAATTTACTGATGATCTGCGCCTTACTCCGAGCAATAGTTTCCGTCATTTTGTAATTACCTCGGCATTTAGCGGTGTTCTAGGAGAGCCATAGAAATGCCTGTAGACGGCAGTAAGGCCAATAGTCATGGCGAGCATTAAGATCCCAACAATTTTGAGGTACTGAACGGCAGATAAAACGATATTTATGACATCGCCGGTTGCTTGGAGTATGAAGAA
>JABXHP010000383.1 GCA_013373575.1 Oceanospirillaceae bacterium
ACGGTTATTAGCCATATCCGTCAAGCTAATGTTGGTGGAGTGAACCTGGAGAATACCCACCCATTTAGCCGTGAGCTTTGGGGCTACACCTGGACATTTGCCCACAATGGACAGCTGGAGAAGACCCTCCTCGATTGGCCGTTAAAGTTCTACAGGCCGGTAGGAACCACCGATTCAGAGTACGCTTTCTGTTGGCTGTTGGGCGAGATCCGTGAGAAGTTTCCAGAGCGCCCAGCCGAGATGGAACCACTGGTGCGCTTCGTCGAGCAGTGCGCCGCAAAGTTACGCGCCTTGGGCGTGTTTAATATGTTGCTCAGCGAGTCCGAGTATCTCTTCTGCTACTGCACCACAAAACTGCACTGGCTCATACGTCAGGCGCCCTTTGGTGAGGCGCAACTTAAGGATACTGAGTTGACTATCGATTTCTGTAGTGAAACCCAGGATGAGGACGTGGTCTCTGTTATTGCCACTGAGCCACTGACGCACAACGAAGCTTGGCAAGCGTTCAGAACCGGTGAGCTTCTAGTGTTCCGCCACGGTGCTCTGGAACACCAGTTGCTTGAGACCGAGGCAGGCTGAGTTGGCTATAGGCAACCTTGCACAGTTCGCCAACTGGCTGGCAGAGCGTCAAGGCGACGCGATTGCACTGCATTGTGGCAACAATAGGCTCAGCTTCCGTGAGATGCAGTCCGCATCACGCAATGTGGCACTCTGGCTGACACGTAAGCTGGGTTTGACTCAGGGCGATCGAGTATTGATCCGTCTACCCAATGATGTGCACCTGCCAGTGGTGATGTTTGCTGCCATGCGCGCAGGTTTGGTGCCGGTACTCATATCCTCTGCGGCGCGGGCCCAGGAGGTCGAGCGAATACTACTGGAGACCCAGGCCAAAGCGACAATTTCCCTGCCTCAAACGGCCGAGCATCTGGAATTTTTAAAGCAGATGGATACTCCTCCCAAGGTTGTCTTCGTTGGAGTTTGGGATTTCGGCAATTTTATTGAACGACGAGTGGCGCGCTGGAGCGTGCCGCTGCGACGATCAATTAAGGGGATGAATATCCACTGGCTTAGCGAAGCGATTGACTATGACCGCGGCTCGCTACACGCCTGGCCAAGGATCGACACACAGGATGTGGCGCTTATTCAATACACCAGCGGCACCACCTCAGCCTCCAAAGGGGTCGAGATGACTCATGATAACCTGCTGGCAAACATGCAACAGCTAGCAGAGTGTATGAGTCGCGCAGGCTCGAGCCGTCAGGAGCGAATGCTGATCTCGCTGCCGCTCTATTACTCCTATCCGTTGATACTTATGCTAACCAACTGGATGCGAGGCGGCGAGGTTGCCTTGGTTACCAACGTGCGAGACACCGCGCTGATTGCTGAGCAGTTTGACCGTTTCGATCCGCAAGTGTTTGTCGGGATTAACGCAGTATTTCTGGCGCTCTGCCAGGATCCTCTGTTCCCGCAGTTGAGCTTCAGAAACCTGCAATACACCATCTGCGGTGGCGCCGCGCTCAATGAGAGGGTTGCCGATCGCTGGATGTTAATTACCGGTTCAAGGATTGCCCAGGGCTATGGGCTGACAGAAGCGGCCCCCGTGGTTACCTTCGATATTAACATGTACGGCCGCTCCGGAAATTTGGGTAAACCCCTCTATCAGACTCAAGTACGCATAGTAGATGAAGAGGGTGAGTCGCTGCCTGCCAATAGCAATGGCGAGATTCAGGTTAAAGGGCCGCAGGTGATGCGCGGCTATGTCTGTCAGGCCGAGCGAGGGCTTTTCCCTTTTACACCTGACGGTTGGTTGCGCACGGGTGATATTGGGCGTCTCACCTCTGAGGGGGAGTTGTTCTTGATAGAGCGTTACTCGGAGGTGATTCGCGTGCCCGGTTTTCGTGTCTACCCCTCTGAGCTCGAGGCCATTGTGGGTAAGCATCCGAGTGTTCTCGAGTGTGCGGTTATCGGTCTGCCAACTGAGATGGGGCTGCATAAGATAAAGCTCTTTGTTGTTACCAATGATCGGCGTCTGACTCAGCGACAGATGCGAGAATACTGCCGCCAGCGCTTAACACGCTACAAGGTGCCGGAGCTGGTGGAGTTTCGTACTACGTTGCCGCACAGCCCGAGTGGTCGGCTGCTGCGTGAGCGGCTCGTGCGTGAAAGTGTTGGTGAGAGTCAGGTGGGCGAGCAGAGCGCTTTAGGCTAAAATCGCCCCTTTTTAACGCTTTGGCTACCCATACGCATGTCTCTAAAACCGCTCTACAACCAACTTGATCGATGCCGTATCAATGACCGCTTTCCTCTGCGTCAGGCTCTAGGGCGCCTGCAGGAGGGAGATGAGGAGGCGCGTGCTAAGGTTGAGGCGCGCATTATCGCCTCAATGGAGCGAGTCCAGGCCTTTGAGTTGCTCAACCAACAACCAATTAACTACCCAGACTTGCCGGTATCTGAGCATCGCCCAGCGATTCTCGAGGCGTTGCGCAGTAATCAGGTAATCGTTATTGCCGGTGAGACTGGTTCCGGTAAGACAACCCAACTGCCTAAACTCTGTCTGGAGCTTGGCCTTGGTACCAAAGGTCTAATTGGGCATACGCAACCGCGCCGTTTGGCGGCGCGTACTGTAGCCAACCGTATCGCCGAGGAGCTGCAGACGCCTCTCGGTGGTCGGGTGGGGTATCAGGTGCGTTTTCATGATCAAGTGAGTGATGAGACCCAGGTCAAACTGATGACCGATGGTATTCTGCTTGCTGAGACGCAGAACGACCGCTACCTCGAGAAGTACGAAGCGATCATTATTGATGAGGCGCACGAGCGCAGCCTCAACATCGATTTCCTGCTGGGCTACATTAAGCGCATATTACCAAAGCGCCCTGACCTGAAGCTAATCATCACCTCGGCGACCATTGATCTGCAGCGTTTCTCCGAACACTTCGATAACGCTCCAGTGATTGAAGTATCGGGGCGTACCTTCCCAGTAGAGATGCTCTACCGTCCGCTTCTAGACCAGCAAGATGAGGATGAGCGCGCCATCGACATGCAGCAGGGCATCCTGAAGGCGGTTGATGAGTTAATCGATATAGACCAGGCCAAAGGTAGCCCAGGCCCCGGTGATATTCTGATCTTCCTGCCGGGCGAGCGTGAGATCCGTGAGACTGCCGAGTCTTTGCGCAAGGCGCAGCTGCGCAACACTGAGGTTATGCCACTCTATGCACGCCTCTCCCTCGCTGAGCAAAATAGAGTGTTCAGCGGAACCCGCGGGGCGGGGCGGCGAATAGTACTCTCTACCAACGTGGCAGAGACCTCCGTAACCGTTCCTGGTATTCGTTACGTCATTGATCCAGGGCTGGTGCGTATGTCGCGCTACTCCTACCGTGCCAAGATACAGCGCCTTCCAATTGAACCCGTATCTCAGGCGAGCGCTAACCAACGCGCCGGGCGCTGCGGCCGTGTGGCGCCAGGTACCTGTATCCGCCTCTACTCAGAGGAGGATTTCAAGGCGCGTCCAGAGTTTACTGATGCGGAGATTCGCCGTACTAACCTCGCGGCAGTGATTCTGCAGATGCTGCAGCTGCGGTTGGGTGATATTCACAAGTTTCCTTTTATTGATCCACCGGATAAGCGCTTTATCAACGACGGCTACAAGCTGCTTGAGGAGCTGCAAGCGGTTGATGGGAAACGCAATATCACGGGTCTGGGTAAACAGTTGGCGCGTCTGCCGGTAGACCCTCGTGTTGCCCGTATGCTGGTGGAGGGTCACCGTCAGCGCGCCCTGAAAGAGCTTGTGATTTTAGCCAGCGCACTGAGTATTCAGGATCCGCGCGAGCGCCCAGCGGAGAAGCGCCAGGCAGCCGATCAGCAGCACAAACTGTTTGAGGATGACCACTCGGATTTCATAACGCTGCTAAATATCTGGAACGCCTATGAAGCGCAGCGTCAAGAGCTGAGCCAGTCGCAGCTACGTAAGTGGTGTCAAAAGCACTTCCTCTCCTTTATGCGTATGCGCGAGTGGCGTGATCTCCATCGTCAGCTACACATCAGCTGTAAGCAGCTGGAGCTAAAAGAGTTGGAGAGCGAAGCGAGCTATGAGTCGATACACAAGTCACTGATCTCAGGGTTGTTGGGTAACCTGGGTTTCAAGCAGGAGCGTAACGAGTATCTCGGTGCGCGTAACCGGCGCTTCAAAATCTTTCCCGGTTCTGGCCAGTTTAAGAAGAACCCGAAATGGCTCGTCTCTGCTGAGTTGCTTGAAACTAGCGCGCTCTACGCCCACACAGTGGCAAAGATAGAGCCAGAGTGGATAGAGCCGATCGCCAAACACTTAGTTAAGCGCACCTACCTCGAGCCGCACTGGGAGAAGAGACGTGCTCAGGTTGTAGCGCAAGAGCAGGTGCGCCTTTACGGGCTCACCATCGTGCCGGGGCGCAAGGTGCACTACGGTGCCATTGACAGATTGCTCTCGCATGAGATCTTTATTCGCTCAGCGCTGGTAGAGGGTGAATACCGCACGAACGCACCATTTTTTGCGCATAACCAGGCACTCCTTGAGCAGGTTGAGGCGTTAGAGGATAAATCGCGCCGGCGCGATATTGTTGTGGATGAGGAGAGCCTCTACCAGTTTTATGCGCAGCGTATGGCGGACGCCGGAGGCGCTGAGGTTGTAAACGGTATCGGCTTCGAAGCCTGGCGCAAGCAGGCCGAGCGCGACAATAAAAAGCTGCTCTTCTTCACTGAAAAGGATGTGATGCAGCGCTCCGCAGAGCATGTCAGTGCCGATCAATACCCCGATCAGGTGCAACTGGAGGGTGTGGAGCTTGGCCTTGAGTACGCCTTCGAACCGGGTAAACAGCATGACGGTATCAGTATCGATGTGCCACTTCCGTTACTGCCAAGGTTAGAGACAGAGAAGCTCGACTGGATGGTGCCCGGGATGTTGGGTGAGAAGCTTGAGGCAATTCTGCGCGGCCTGCCAAAGCAAGAGCGCAAGCACTTCGTTCCGATTCCCAACTACGTCAAAGAGCTCAACGAGAAGCTCAGCTTTGGAGAGGGCGACCTCTACGAAGCGATATCTTTGCAACTGCTAAGACTCTCGGGGCGCAGAATTGCGGCGCAGATGTTACGAGAAGTGAAGCTTGATCCTCTTTATAAAACTAATATTCGCGTGGTTGACGTCAACGGCAAACTGCTGGGGCAGGGGCGCGACTGGGAGGCGCTGCAGGCTAAATTTGGAGGCGCTGCACAAGAGGCACTTGATAAAGCACCCAAACAGCACTGGGGTGAGACTGGCCTTACGGACTGGAGCTTTGGCAATCTCGACAAACAGGTTGTAGTCCGCCATGCCGGTGGTATTGAGGTTGAGGCATATCCTGCGCTTGTTGATGCCGGTGACTCGGTTGAGCTCAAGCTAGAGATGAACCTTTTGGATGCCGAGCGTGCGACCTTGCGCGGAGTTGCGCGCCTAATGCTCATTAGTATGCAGGCTCAGGTAACTCAGGTGCGTCATCGACTACCAAAAGTATCGCAAGCGGTGCTGTATACGAATAAAATCTTCAACGAGCGCCTGCTACAGGATCAGCTGCTTGTCTCATCGGTTCTCCACTTGATTGCTGAAGCGGAACTACCGCGCTCTGAGACTGCGTTCAAAGCACTACGCGAACAGGTTCGAGCCAACCTCTACGACACAGCGCTGGAGCGCGTGAAGTTCGTGACTGAGCTACATGCGAGCTATCACCGTATCAATAAGCAATTAAGTGGTAAGGTGAATCTGCAGACGGTACCGGTGTTAAATGATATTCGTTCGCAGTTAGCTGCACTCATCTATCCGCACTATCTCTCCGAGACACCGCCTGAGTGGCTAGCACAGCTGCCGCGATATATGCAGGCGATTGAAGTCCGATTAGAGAAGTACCAACGTAACTTGCGTCAGCAGGTGCTCTGGAGCGAAGAGTTGGGGCAGTGGGCACAACGTTTACAGGCGGCAAAGGCGAAAGCTGAGACCCGCGGCGCGGTCAGTGTCGAGCTATTGGATCTGCGCTGGTGGCTTGAAGAGTACAGAATATCGCTCTTCGCTCAGGAGCTCGGTACACGCTTTAAAATAAGTGAAAAGCGGCTTAAGCAGCGGTTCACAGAGGTGTGTGAATAATTGCTGATCCATAGGTCTTAGCTGCATTGCACAAAAATATGTAAGGTCTACAATTCAAATTCAGTTTCATGCAAGGGATGGAAAATGTACGAAGTTAAACGTCACGCGAGTGCACTGCTGCTCACAGCAACGCTGATGAGTTTGCCAGCCTCGGCCGAAGAGTCGCACCCTGCGGACCCTTGGGAAGGGTTTAACCGCACAATGTTTAGCTTCAATGAAGGTTTGGACAGAGCCATTCTTAAACCTGTCACCCAAGGCTATCGTTTCATCATGCCTGATTTCGCTGAAGTGGGCGTGCATAACTTCTTTGAAAACATTGGTGATGTAAAAACATTCTTCAACAATGCGCTGCAGGGCAAGCCAAAAGAGGCGAGCGAAGACCTAGG
>JABXHP010000202.1 GCA_013373575.1 Oceanospirillaceae bacterium
AAGAGCCACAGCCCCTTTCTGCTAGCTGTAAGAACAGTGCAGACAAGGCCCTCACCCAAGAGCTGTTATAGAAACTAGGGAAGAGTGGCACCAGGTGTTGCAGTTGTTTCGTTATCAGCAGACAATGCTCGTTCTACGAAATGAAACTGCTTCCCTAGCCCCTAGTTCCCCTTCAGTCTAACCAGCACAGGTCAAACAGCATGCTTGTTAGGAGCTTCAGCTAGCGATTGCCAGCTATGCAGGAAAGTGATCGCGTTTGGTGAGAGGGCAATACTTTCTATTTTTTTAGATCCACCACACCACACCCCCCGGTACTCGCCTGGTAGTGATTATTATTGATCGTTGGTCCTTATATTTCAGGAATGAAACCAATAGGAGACCCAGCCATGATCAAATATTCCGAGCATGAACAAACAGCTATCAGCGTAGCCCTGGCAGCTATCCAACAGACATTGTCGAATGATGATGTGATGACCTCACCAGGCGATGTTGAGAACTACCTCAAATTAAAACTGGCAGATGAACCTGACGAATGGTTTGCTGTTCTGTTCCTGACCAATCAGCATCACCTGATAAGCTTCCAGAAGCTCTTTAGAGGCACGATCAACGCTTCACAAGTCCATATCAGGGTAATCGCTAGAAAGGCCTTAGAACTCAATGCAGCAGCCCTGATACTCGCTCACAATCACCCGAGCGGTATTGCTGAGCCCAGTAGATCTGATGAGCGTATAACTAGCGATATCAAGAATGGGATGCAGATCTTCGATATAAAGGTGCTGGACCACTTTATTGTATCTACCAGTGAATGCTGTTCATTCGCACAACGGGGACTACTGTAGTCCCTTCAAACCAGGCTTCGGCTTGGTTTATTTTTTTGTGCGATTTATCGAGGGATATCAATAAACTAGATACTGTTAATGTCGTATGATTGCCCTTAGCTGACATTCGGACCACAGAGCATCACGCCTTTAGTGTGACCTCTATTCATCAATAGCAGTCTTTAGGCCTGATTCCTACTTTGTTCCCAATCGGCTAGTGCGAGTTTCAACTCATCAATATTCATTGGCTTAGACAATACGGCATCGGCACCTGCTGCTATGAGCCTGTCACGCTCATCGCCAATAGTCGCCGCTGTTACTGCAATGATTGGTCCCTCATAGCCGCATTCACGCATGCGCTCACACAGCTCGTAACCATCCATCTCGGGCATCATTGCATCGGTGATCACAATGTCAGGGCTAGCTTCTGAATAAGCCTCCAATGCTTGCTGACCATTTGAAGCAACCATAACTTCAGCACCCGCTTTTGTAAGAATGTTTCTGGTTAACATTTGAATCGTGAGCTGGTCTTCAGCAAACAGGACTTTTTTTCCCGCAAGGGTCTGTGTTAAGAGCTGCTCGCTGTATTTCGGCTCATTCGTTTCAGTTTGCTCGTTTTCAGGCTCAAGTTTGACTGTAAGCTTGAAGCCAGCGCCTCCTTTAGAGCTTTGAAAATAAGCGATCTCACCATTAAGCGCTGCGGTCAGCTCACTAATGACATACAGACCAAGACCTGTACCCTCTCCTTTAGTCTCGCCACGACTGAACGCTTCGAACATCGTCTGCTGAAATGCTTCAGATATACCTTTACCGTCATCCTCGACACAAACTGTCAATTCTGTTGATGCCGTATCGTTCTGGGTCGCCGTCGCACTCACCCACACATTCGAAGCTTCAGCATGCAAAAACACGTTTTTTGTGAGGTTTGTGACGATTTGCCGAAGTCCAGTAACGTTTAACGAATGCATCTTAGCCGCCAACGAATCAAACGAGACGTGAACAGTAACGTTGTGCTCTGATGCCAAGTAAGACAGGGACTCAAGGGTTCTTTCGATTACGAGTGCGGGCGCGTCAAGTGTCTCACCAGCCACACGCACTTTATCAGGATGAATTACCATACGCAGGTCATCCAAAATCGATAAAACACTCTCGCTATTTGCTCTAAGCGTAGGTAGGTAGTGATCTAGGTTATCTGCATCCAACTGGTTAAAGATCATATGGCTAGACGATAAGGGAGTTCTGAGTTCATGACTTACCACCGAAAGCATCTGTGATTGCGCTTCACGCGTTTGCTCTAGGTCATCAACTGAGACTTTCAATTGCTCTACAAGGTTTTCGAGCCGTTGCTCATGATCTTCGAGTTCACTATTTTTCCTCATCATTGAGAAGAGTAGCCACATAACGCCGATAACTAGCGCTGCTATCGCCAAAATAAAGTTCCAGCGTTGCTTCAAATAGCTTTCAATCATGTACGAATCGGGCAAATAACCTACCACCAATAGGCGCGAATCGTGCCCCCGATAGCCTGAGGGAATGACGGCTTGGTTAAGCACTATAGTCGAACCGCTACCCTCGCGTATCACAACATTCTCACTGTCCAGACTACTGAAGTATTGAGGGTTCAGCCTTTTAAGATCGGCGGGAAAAATATTTAGGGATTCAGCCTTCGCCTTCTCTGTTACAGAGAAGATAGGCCCATAGCGAATGTCGGTATTCGATCCTATTGCGGACTTATCGAGTACGTACATCAACCGAAGATATGGGACATCAGCATAAGCGTCAGCGTCAGCGTCAGCGTCAGCGTCAGCGTCAGCGTCAGCGTCAGCGTCAGCGTCAGCGTCAGCATACGTAAACACCTCACCGACTTTAGCATCAATACTAGGTGAGAGATCACGATTTATAACGATCAGATATTCGCTTGTGTCACTACCTATTTTATGAACCGCCCGCACGGTTGGAATCAGCGGTATTTGAAGCGAACCGTTTTCAATATTGTGGTCGATTTTAGAAATGTAGGTACCACCAACTGGCATCTCTAATGTGTTTTGAACGTAATAACGATCAGATTTGTCTTGTAGCTCATGTATACGAGTTACTCGATTCTTATCACCTTCGTAGTTCCACCTCAGCAACTCCATACCATCACTACTGAGTACTCGGAACTGCGTGTACTGTTGGTGCGCTGCTGCAAATGTAGTCAGCTCAGATTCCAGTTGCTCTAGATCTGCTCCAGAAGTGCATTTAAATCTTAAACATCTCTTTAAACTGGCCAGATCCGAAAACACTGTTATGTCGGCAACCATACCCAAGATAGCACCTCGCACTTGGTTTGCTTTCAAAGTCACTTTGCCGATGTGCTCTCGCT
>JABXHP010000326.1 GCA_013373575.1 Oceanospirillaceae bacterium
GGTCGGCTTGGTTGCTCAAGGCGAGCCCAATAAGGTTAGCGGCTCCCCAAGCGAAGGCGATTGTCATAAGCGTCTGCGTGATACCCAAGAGAGTAGAGAAACGAAGCTCTGAGGCTCTTAAGTGCTGGTCGAGCAGCGCTGTTGGATTGGGTTTGCGTTTTGATCTAGCCAAGTGCCGTCTATCCGTTTGATAAGACAAAAATAAGGGAGCCGAGGCTCCCTTTCTCTTCTTGCTGTCGCCTCTGTGGGAAGCTTCCAGCAATATTAGTCATCAGCGCGCTCTTTTCGGCACAGACCTTCGGCGTCAGTCGTCTGCGCAGCCGATCTCGTCGTCCTGATGTTCTAGCCACATAGCGTTGATGATACCGAAGCTACAGGCTAAGAGCACGCCAAGTATCCAAGCGAAATACCACATTAGAACTCTCCTTTAGTAATTCGAAACGCTGTTCTGTTCAATGAACTCAGGCTCAATCCGGCGCCACATTTTGTAGTAGCCCCAGAAGGTGTAGCAAAGGATGATTGGCACGAACACCATCGCTACCCAGAACATGATCTCTAGTGTCAGTTCACTTGAGGTTGAGTCCCAAAGAGTCAGCGCACTTGCTAGATCTGCAGAGGATGGCATCACAAATGGGAAGAGGGTAAATCCGGTCATTAGGATGATCGACGCTATTGTGAGTGAATTGACCACAAATGCGAGCCCTGGCCTACCTACTTTTGCCATAAAGCTTGCTAGCAAAGGTAGGAGTAACGAGGTGGCAACCAGTAGCCACAATATTGGGTAGTCTGCATAGTTACCGAACCAGTTATCTGTCTGAATCACGCTTTTGCTCAGCGGGTTGGATGCTGCATCGCCAATCACCTCAGAGCTGATAGCGTAGCCAGAGATACCGAAGTAGAGCCAAAGGCCTGCCAGCGCCAGAAGCAGCGTGAGAACAGGGCCCAGTAGCATAGCGACAACCTGTGCACGCCACTGCACCTCACCGCCGGCACGCATCTGTAACCAAGTCGCCCCCTGGAGCGCCAGCATCGCAACGCTGGCTAGACCACAAAGAATAGCGAAGGGGTTCAGCAACGCCCAGAAGGAACCGGTGTAGATTGGACGAGTGAACTCGTCAAAGTGGAAGGGTACCCCAAGGAATAAGTTGCCGAAGGCGACACCGAAGACCAGCGAAGGTACAAATGAACCTACTGCCAGGGCGTAATCCCAGTTACTGCGCCACTTTGCAGAGTCTTTCTTAGAGCGGTACTCAAATCCGACCGGTCTGAAGAAGAGGGCAAAGAGCACCAGCAGCATCGCCCAGTAGAAGCCCGAGAATGCCGTCGCATAGACCAGCGGCCAAGCCGCGAAGATGGCGCCGCCCGCTGTAATCAACCAAACTTGGTTGCCATCCCAGTGAGGACCAATGGTGTTGATAATGACGCGTCGTTCGGTGTCCGTTTTACCAAGCACGGGAATCAACATCGCTGTGCCCAGGTCCATGCCATCGGCGATAGCAAAACCGATTAGCAGCACGCCAACCAGCAGCCACCAAATGAGGCGCAATGATTCGTAATCAAACATAGCTCGCTTCTCCTGTCTGATTCAGCTGTTTTGCATCTTGCTCAAAGTGGTAGCGGCCAGTCTGTAGCGCGCTAGGGCCTTTGCGGATGTATTTCACCATTAGGTAGACCTCTATGATCAGGAAGAGTGTGTAGAGGCCAATGAAGCCTGCCAAAGACATCCACAAGTCCAGCTCTGTGAGATGTGAGGTGGCTACGTAGGTCGGTAGGATCTCACCGATTGCCCAAGGTTGGCGGCCAAATTCAGCAACAAACCAGCCCATTTCGCTCGCCAGCCAAGGCAGTGGCAGACAGGCGAGGGCAAAGTACTGTAACCAGCGAGTTTTGTGTTCAACCCGTTTAGTGGTGAAGTAGAACGCCAGTACAAAGAGCAACAGCATGGTGAAGCCTGCACCCACCATCACGCGGAAGGTCCAGAACATAGGTGCCACGCTGGGAATAGTATCCTGTGCGGCCAGTTTGATCTGTTCAGGGGTCGCGTCAACTACATCAGGCGTATAGCGCTTAAGCAGCAGGCCATAGCCGAGATCCCCCACAACCTCATCGAAGAGGGCACGATTTTCAGGGGTATCTTCGCCAGCGCGTAACTTGCTAAGCAGCTCGTACGCAACAATGCCGCGGCGGATACGACTCTCGGCGCGCTCTACTAGGTCTGCAATGCCGGTAACCTCTTCGTCAAGCGAGCGCGTTGCAATTAGGCCCAGAGCGCCGGGTATCTTAACAGCGTAGTCGGTATGTTGTGTCTCTTCGTTTGGCAGGCCGACTAAGGTGAATGCGGCAGGGGCAGGATGGGTCTCCCACTCTGCCTCTATAGCAGCAAGTTTTACCTTCTGTACTTCGCCAACTTCGTAGCCAGATTCATCGCCCAGTACAATAACTGAGAGAGCTGAGGCGAGGCCGAAGGCTGAAGCGATGGCAAACGAGCGGCGGGCAAAACAGATATCACGCCCGCGCAGCATAAAGTAGGAGCTGACGGCGAGAACAAATATAGCGCCCGTCACATAGCCAGCCGATACGGTGTGCACAAACTTAACCTGTGCAACGGGGTTGAAGATAACATCAGCGAAGCTCTCCATCTCCATCCGCATGGTTTCGTAGTTAAAGTACGCACCTTCAGGATTCTGCATCCATCCGTTGGCAATCAGAATCCAGAGTGCCGAGAAGTTGGAGCCGATAGCTACAGCCCAAGTTACACCTAGGTGTTGAACCTTGCTCAGACGATCCCAACCAAAGAAGAAGAGGCCGATCATGGTTGATTCGAGGAAGAAGGCAACCAACCCCTCAATGGCCAGCGGTGCCCCGAAAACATCCCCGACGTAGTGAGAGTAGTAGGCCCAGTTGGTCCCAAACTGGAACTCCATGGTAAGTCCGGTGGTTACACCGAGCGCAAAGTTAATACCGAAAAGCTTACCCCAGAACTTAGTCATATCCCGATAGACCTGTTTACCGGTCATAACATAGACCGATTCCATGATCGCCAGTAGGAACGAGAGTCCCAGTGTCAGGGGTACAAAGAGAAAGTGGTACATCGCGGTGATGGCAAATTGCCAACGCGATAACTCCACAACTGAATCAGAAATCATTGAGCTTGCCTCCAGATATTGCAGCGCACAATTAGTAGTTGGAAGAGTAGTTCAATCTCAGTTAAAAGAAATTGACTTAAAGCAATTCGAAAAGATTATTAGCGTCTGCTTCTTTGGTTTGACATGGGCCACCGCCGCTGCGCGATGGATCTCTCACACTGTTTGGATGTGACCTTGCATGAATGATCGCGAAGCGATCAGCGTATCGGAGTATCAATTCAGAGGCCTGACACTCTAGGAAGATCTTAGAGCGGGAATTGATGCTGACACTAAGTAGTAGCCTGCAATCACACTTTTTCTAAAAATCTGGTCTACTCTAATAGGGTAACTCTAAAGGTGAGACTATGCGTCTGCTCTACCTATTTGTCGTCGCGCTTTTAAGTCTGCCCGCGTCATCCAATGAGGCGGCGCGGGCTGTAGTGTTGCAGTTAAAATGGACTCCTCAATTCCAGTTTGCTGGCTATTACGTCGCTCAGGAACTGGGCTTTTACGACGAAGCCGGGCTTCAAGTCGAGATACGGCCCGGGGGTCCGGGGCTCAATTCGCTCAGTGAAGTAGTTACTGGACGCGCGCAGTTCGGCATCTCGTCAAGTAATCTACTAGCTGAACACATAATGGGTGCGCCCGTTAAAGTTTTGGCCGCCATCTTTCAGACCTCTCCCGCACGTTTTGTAACCCTTGAATCTAGCGGAATAGAGACGGCTGAGGATCTCGCCGGGAAGCGCGTTATGCTACTTCCTGGGAATTCGAGTTTTGAGCTCATCACCTTGCTGACTCAGCTTAACCTAAGGAATCGGATAGAGCGGCAAAACACCAGCTTCAATATCCAATCCCTGGTGGATGGCGAAACAGATGCCTTTAATGGCTATATTACTAATGAGCCGTACCTGCTGGAGCAGCAGGGGGTGGATTACAGCCTAATAGATCCGGCGGATTACGGTATCCGCTTTTACTCGGACGTTCTATTCACCAGCGAGCAGCTAGCCAACTCATCGCCTGACCTAGTGAGGTCTTTCGCTAAAGCGAGCCTTCGTGGTTGGCAGTACGCCTTAGATCACCCAGCTGAAGCGGTGCAAATTTTGAGTCAATTCGCACCCGAAAAGAGCTTGTCTCATCTACGCTATGAAGCGTTATCAATGCACGAGCATATTGCCGATGAACTGGTTCCTCTGGGCTATATGAATGAGAATCGTTGGCTCTCAATAAAAGAATTCTTAGCCAGTATTGGAGAGATTCCTAAAGACGCAGCTTTAGACATAGATAAGTTTATATTTCCGTTAGAAGAGCCAGAGCTCGACTGGCGACTCTACTGGCACTATGTGGCGACGGTCGCAGCACTGGTTTTATCTTTAGTCAGCTGGGGTGTGTGGGTTCACCGACGCAAGGCCGTACTTCAGGAGCAACTGGAGGATACGTTCGAGATGGCGACACATGATGCCCTTACCGGCCTAGCCAACCGTTCTCTTTTCATCGATCGTTTCGAGCAGGTTTTGTCACGTAAGCGACGCTCGCAAGTAACTCCAATGATTGCGTTCATTGATATCAACAAATTTAAAGCCGTTAACGATCATTGTGGGCACCAGGTCGGCGATGACTTTTTAAAGGCGACTGCCGAGGCGATGCTCAAAGAGTTGCGGCCCTCAGATACTTTGGCTCGAATTGGAGGGGATGAGTTTGTGTTGCTGGTCGATGATGTCTTGGATGTATCGGAGACTCGGATAACAGAGCGTCTTCAAACCGCGATTAAACGCGTCGCTGAGGCGTTTGAACTTCAAACCTATGGCGTAGGGTCAGCCATAGGGGTGCTAATCATTGATGCTAACTTGCCTGAGAGTCCTGAAAGGCTTTTGGCGCTTGCGGACCGTGAGATGTATGCCGCTAAAAGCAGCCAGACTGACACTATCCGCGTTCAGTCGTTATCAGCGCTAAGCAGTTCCCTATTTGATTCGGATTACAGCTGATCAGCGCCCCAAAATCTTTTTGCCCAGCAGCACTAGAACCGCTGAGGCGAGCTTTTTGAAGACACTTCTCTCATCTGTATTAGCTGGAACTGGCCGACACAGGCGCGCAGCCACGAGCCCTAGCCGAGCAGTGGCAACCGCAGCTCCAAGTCCTTGAGCCGTGCGTGGACCCAGTTGTCCCAAGGGAATATTAGAGAGGTCGGCAAGCCCTATGCTGGTCTCTGTTAGTCCGGAGTAGGCCATTGCTCGTAAAACACTCATTAATATTCTGAGTCGGTTCGCTAGACTCGGTTGAACGCCATAGAGCTCGGAGAGCTCCATGATAAGTATCTGACCACGCCAGAGCGTCAGAAGTATGTCGAGGACGGGCAGTGGGCTTGCGGCTACCGACAACCCAGTTTGAAGTGAATAGCGTTGAATCAGTTTATCGGCCTGGCTATCCAGCGGTCCAAGAAATTGTGATTCCAGGTGCTCAATCACTTCAGCATCATTGGCATAATCAGGTATGACATCAATGGCGTTTCGCAGTGTGCCCTCCTGCTGCTTACCTTTGTAGAAACTCAGCAGATTTTCTACTAGGGTTTGACGCTGATTGAGTCCTTTCGCGTGGCGCATTCGAGCTGCCTGAATTTGCAACGCTTCCATCTGTTTAACGGAGCTGCTGCCGCGCACCCACCTAATCAGCGAAACCAACGCATACAGGGCTAGTGCACCGAAGAGTGCACCGCTGCTGAGGCCAGCAAACCAATGCAACTGGTTAAGTTGATTCACTAGCGAGACGACATCAGCGACCAGTACTGCCCCAACAATCAAAGCCAATGCAACCAAAGCCCGTTTCACCCTTTTTGGGAGTATTGGTGTGTGAGACTCGATTCGCTGGTACTGATCAAGCGGAGCTGTTTCAGCCTCTGTGGCCGCCTCGAATTGTGCTCGCTCCAATTGCTCCGCGTTGAGCTTAAATGTGCGGCTATTTCGCGATTCATGGCTCATCGGCATAGATCTCCTATTAACTCCTGTAAAACACGATCCATCCGAATCTGTGGCAGCGCCTGATCCTGATCAGCACGTATATCTTGGGGTGGCGATAAGGAGATTGCACTCCACCCCTTAAAATCATGCCACTGTTCGGCTCGCGGAACTTGACCAGGAATCTGGGGGTGGATATAGCCAATGGCTTCGCCAGCGTCGTTAAATCCTGCTATGCACTCTTCGTCGTCAACCCTAGCCTCGCGTCCAGCTCTGATAGCTGCGACCGCCTCAACCCGGTAATCAGCATCATGCCAACTGGCGCGTTCAAGCGAGGTGTGTACCATGCTAGCCAGAAGGTGACGAACTTGCTCATGGTCTCTGGCGATCACCTGATCCATTTTCGTTGCAGCGAACAACACCTTTTCGATACGTCCACCGAAAATTCGACGTGTGCCGTAATTGAAACTCTCACTGAGGTGCTCAAGAGCTGTGATTAGTTCGGCCATATAGGCCTCGCCTCGACTGAGTGCATGTACTGCATCAACCAGTACAATCTGTCGATTAATTGGGCGGATAAACTCGTTGAAGAAGGGTTTCACTACTTCGCGTTTATACCGCTCAAATTGGTGCTCGAGAACTGCATAGTAGCTGTCGGATGACAGAGTCTTAAGGCACTCTTGCTCTGGCAGTGTTTGCAGTGGGAAAAGTTCTGGTAGGTCTTTTGCTCGCCCCGGCATCAGATAGCGTCCAGGCTGTACCAAGGCCAGCTCGTACTCTGACGAGCGGCAGTTCTCTAGAAATTGGCGGTAGGCCAGGGTATAGCGACTCAATACACCGGGATCGGCTGGCAAGCTTGCGTCAATTGCTGCAAACAGTTCGCTAGGGTTTGCCTCCACTGCTTTGCGTAAATCCCCTTTGAGCAGGTTCTGCTGCTGCTTACACCACTGGTAATAACTCATCTGCAGTAGCGGTAGGTCCAACAACCACTCCCCGGGATAATCACGAATTTCTATAAAGAGAGAACGCGTTGAATTACGTCCGAGAATATTTCTGGAGCGAAGCTTAAGCTCCAGTAATACCCCGCTAATGTCGGTTGTCGAGTTGGGCCATTGAGGTGGCTGGGAGCTCAGTTGTTGCACGCCGCTCAGATAGGGGAAAGTCGGCAGAGCGCGATCTTCAAGCGGGTGCTGCTGTACCCCTATTATGCGATGCTGAAGCCAGGGTGAAAATGCACTTAGTTGTGCGCTTCTAAACTGTCGCAATTGATTAATCAGACTGATTATGAAGCTCGATTTGCCGCTGCGGCTGAGGCCGGTCACACCGATACAAATACGATCGTCCTTGAGACGGCGCACCTGCGTAATGATCTGATCCTGCGTCTGGTTTAGTAGACGCTCAGCCTTTTTGCGTAAACGAGCATTCATAGCCTCAAGTATTGCAGTAAATGCTCGGTTGTTCTCCCTACTTTACAAATCTTTGCGTCAATCGGCTAAAGATACTTAGCAACCTGATCAATCCAGCGTCTACCTGCGGCGTTGCGCCGGTCATATTTCTTGGCAAACTCTAATGTTCTAGCGGCAATCTCTAAGCGTCTCTCGCGCTGTATGTGGCGCCGTTCAAGTGCGGGTTTGCCTTTGCAGCATTTAAGTTCAAACCAATGCTTAGCATCCTTGAGTGTTTTGAAAGCTGGGCTAATGGCATAGGGTAGCGTTCCTGAGTACCAGAAATATCTGGGTTCAAAAAGTGCTTTGTCCGTGCCGTAAAGATCTTGGTCTCTGTGAAAGGCGCTCCAGATAGGATCTTTTTCATATCTCAGTGTGTAATGCATGGCGAGTACCTTAATTGGGCCACTGTGTATCCGAGTATAATAGTCAGTTACTAGCCGTCCAATATTTAACGAGAGATCTGTTCATAGTGGCTTCGCTGGCTAAACCATCCCTCCAAAATGCCTCGCATATTGCGACGCATAAAGGGATTTTTTGTAGCTTCCAGTGGTGACGAATAGTGGTGACGAATTCCTCTTAAAGATGCTTTATTGCGGACCTTTGCGGGTAGATCTGGGATAATAGTTCAAAGCGCCTTTTAAAACCCAAGGACCCCCATGGAAATCAAAGTAAACTTTCTTGATAACCTTCGTCTGGAAGCGAAGTTTGACGACTTTACTGTTATCGCTGATCAGCCTATTCGCTATAAGGGTGACGGTTCTGCGCCGGGCCCGTTCGACTACTTTTTGGCGTCATCGGCGCTCTGTGCAGCCTACTTTGTGAAGGTCTACTGTAATGCGCGGGATATCCCTACCGACAATATTCGTCTGTCGCAGAACAACATTGTAGATCCCGAGGATCGCTACAATCAGATCTTCAAGATCAACGTTGAGTTGCCTGAAGACATCTCTGATAAGGATCGCCAAGGAATTCTGCGCTCTATCGATCGCTGCACTGTAAAGAAAGTGGTGCAGACTGGCCCCGAGTTTCAGATTGAGGTGGTAGAGAATCTGGATGAGGATGCGCAGGCGCTGCTGACACTGCAAACTGAGGGTGAGACCTTCATAGAGGGTAAGGATGCGCCGCTGGAGCAGACGATCGCGCGTATGACCGAGATCATCTCTTCTCTCGGTATGAAGATTGAGGTGGCATCCTGGCGCAATATCGTGCCCCATGTCTGGTCTCTCCATATTCGTGATGCTGCGTCGCCCATGTGCTTTACCAATGGAAAGGGCGCAACGAAAGAGGCGGCGCTTGCCTCCGCGCTGGGTGAATTCATAGAGCGTCTATCCTGCAATTTTTTCTACAACGACCAATACTTTGGTGCAGATATAGCTCAGGCTGAGTTCGTTCATCGCCCAGATGAACGCTGGTTTGAGTTGACTGAGGATGACTCTATCCCAGAGGGTCTGTTAGACGATTACTGTCTCGAGATTTATGACCCAGACTCTGAGCTCTGTGGCTCCAACTTGGTGGATACGAATTCAGGTAATGAGGAGCGCGGTATCTGCGCGCTCCCTTTTGTGCGCCACTCCGATGGTGAAA
>JABXHP010000179.1 GCA_013373575.1 Oceanospirillaceae bacterium
AGGACTAAACCGATGAGTAGAGACTGAATAAGCCGCAGTTGGAATGCTGGCTCTCTCGCCACGCCTTGCAGGAAAAGTTTGCTCGCTCCCTCAATCTGCCCCGTTAAAAATAGACTGACGCCCAGAAGAGTGAGCCCGGAGAGTGTTGCATGAGAAGTGGCCTCAAAGGGGAAGTCATAATAGCTCAGGGCCCCTAGACTTAGGGGAATGGTTAGAGCAACCAAGCTGATAATTAAAGCGTCGATTCGGTCAAGTAGTACAAAGGCTATGGGGATTACAAAAAATAGAATGGGTAGTGCAGTCGTTCCAACTGATAGGAGAGAGAGGGTCAACCCGATGGTGAATGTGAGTACGATTCCCCAGCGCCAAGAGAGGGTAAGCTGCTCTCTCTTAACCATTAGATAGCCGCAGCCGGCGATTATCAATAGCCCGGCTAGTGCATCGAAAACAGCTGCATTTGAGCTGTTTGAATCAGCGAGGTAGCTCATTAAAGTAATCGCGGGGAAGATCGAAATGCTAAGCAGTGCCTTTCCTAGTCGCTTTACACCCTCTTCCCACGAGAGCTCATTGGCGATTCTTCCCTTCCATAAATAGACGGTCGACGCAGCAAACAGGGCAAGCACGAGCCCGCGCGCCCCACGGTCAAGTTCGATGGAAAACTCTGTTGTTTCCGTTGTGAATAGATCTACGAAAGTTAGGCCGATTAACGCGGCTCCGGCGGCGAACGGCAGGGCTGCAAAGCGCAGTGGTAGAGCAGCAGCGATTAGACAACTCAGTGAAATTAGGGCGAAGAGTTGAACTTGAGTATCCGGCAGGGCAGCACCTAAACACAGTGTGGCTAGGCTCAGAAGCACTGCGTGGAACTTGTCTGTATAACTGTTATTGCAAGATTGCTGACCAGCTTTGGTTTGAAACAGTCCGATTAAGCAGAGCAGCATCGTGCCCAATGCAGCGTAGCTTGGCAGGAGTGAAGCGGTCTGCTGAGGCGGCAGAAATTGTGCGAGCCCCAACGCAGCATATGCGCTGATTGCTAAGTAGCTCAACCGTATCAGCGGTCGGTAGTGCGCCTGCGTATCCATCCCCAGCTTCTCTTCTCTGTCTGTAGATACAGCTTAGCTGATACATAGCTAGGGCGCCTCTTTGACCGGTTGAAAAATCAGTGGAGGAGTAGGCGCTTGGACTTGACGAATTACCCGGCGGCGTCGGCCCAGTGAGCCGCCAGGTAGGTTCGATTAAGCTGACTCTTTAAAAGAGATAGACGCAAGTATACGGCGATCGCCTTCAAACGGTTGGCGAGCGTGCAGTACCGTGTGGTTGTTGACCCACAGCACATCGCTCTTCTCCCATTTGAAGTTAACGCACTTCTGATCCATCGCTTCTACCAGGCGGGCCATGACTTCGGCATCAAGGTAGTCGCCATCTGCTGTCATTACGGCGGTTTCGCCCTTGTTGCGACTATCATTCCAACCGGTGTACACAGCCGCTAACGAGTTGAAAAAGACCTTGCGGCCGGTCTCTTCGTCGAAACGTACAGCGGGAAGAACAGCGGTGTACGTTCTAACGTCGCCATTCTCTAGCCACTCCCAATCCATACCTGCCGCACGCATCGCCTCCTCAGCCTGCTCTTTGGTTTCAACCTGGAATGTATCCTTCCAGGAGCGACCGATAGCTGAGGTTGCATCAGTGACCTCTGGCATCACACGTACATAGCGTACGCCTTGTGCCTCTACTTTAGCTGCGAAGTCTGGGGCAATCTCGAAAAACGCATCGCAGATTTCAGCTGAGTGGAGAAGCGAGGTCGCGCCACCGACCGGCGAGGCGATATCGCAGTAGAAGAAGATGTATCCGGGTGGTGTGGGTACCTGTGCCATCTCGTGGTGGAACGGAATCTTCTCAGAAGCAGGCGATTCGTTAGCTGTAACGATACGCGATGCGGTTACCTGAGTACGGGGAGCAGCACCGCCGATGTACGGCATGTTGACGTAGTCAGTGTGGTCTAACATGCGCTCAAACGCATCGTCGGAGCTAACGGGAAAGCCGCGGAAGAGTAACGCACCGTGTTTAATTAGCAAGCTGTGCAACTCCGCTCTGTTTTCAGAGATCCACTTTAGACTCGCCTGCTCGCTCGCGGCTACCTCCGCGGAAGGTGGGTTAATCAATAGCGGAAAATCCAGTCCATCGACCTGCTTCTGCTCTGCCAGTTTAGAAATAGCTATGCCCATCGTATCTCCTTGCCATCCTCACTCTCCGCTAGAGTTATTATTCATACGGAGATGTATCAATTGTGAATGAATCAACAGTACCTAATCTAAAATGAAAAGTAAATGATTAGTGAATGAATTAACTCATGCGTCAACTCAGCGGTAGCTCAGACCGTCATCTATGATCTCTATCGCCCTCCCAGTACGCGCTGATTCCTGTGCAGCCAAGCCTAGAACTACAGCTTTGAGACCATCTTCTATGCTGACATCCACCTTGCCTTTTTGGGTGATCGCGTTAAAAAAGCCCTGGTGTTGGTAAAAGGTCGAACCGTTGTGATCACCCGCTTCAAGTAGCGCCTCGTCAACCGGAATATCTAGCTCTGTTGGCCCTTTAGGGTTGCGTGGGCTGATAACAACCTTGGGGATAGGAGCGGGGCCAAGTGTTTCTGTAGGCCAGAAGCGTCCTGGTCCGGGAACAAAGCACTCAAGTTTCGCCTGCGGGCCAATTGCACATATCTCCTCTTGGTAGCGCGAGCCTTCGGCAAACATATTTAGGTCTAAAGAGGCTCGTTTACCGTTGGCGAAATCTACGATAACAAAGGCGTTGTCGATAATGTCGGGGGTCTCGCCCTCATAGCGCTCGTCGAGGTGATTTGTGTCTTGTGCGGCCGAAGCATAGACTCGGGTCGCCTCGGCACCGACAATTAGCCGCATGAGGTCGAAGAAGTGGCAGCATTTTTCTACCAAGGTTCCGCCCGTCTTCACGTTAAAACGGTTCCAGTCTTGTACTTTCTCAAGAAAGGGGAAGCGGTGTTCTCGGATGGCTAGCATCTTGAGGTCGCCTAAATCACCATCGGTGATTTGTTGGCGGAAACGAGCAACCGGCGGCATGTAGCGGTACTCCATTGCTACCCAAACTGGAGCAGGGTGGTTTGCAGCTGCTTGGCGAATTGCCTGTGCCTGCTCCAGCGAAGTTACCACAGGTTTTTCGACTAGTATCGGCAGTTTGGTTTTCTCGAACAGTTGCAGTAACTGGTCGGCGTGCTGGTAATTTGGAGTCGCTATGACAAGTGCATCAAGTGCTATCCCGCTAGCCAGCATCGCGTCGAGTGAGCCAAAGGTTTTCGCACCCGGTGCAAGCGCAAGACTGCGTTCCAGCATCTGACTATCTGGTTCAATCAGTGCTTCAATTCGGGTGCCCTCAATTAGCGCAATATTGCGAATATGCTCTTGCCCCATCATGCCTGCACCGAGAAGGCCGTATCTAAGCGTGCTGCTCATCTATTTTTAACTCCGAAGTGAATGTAAAACCGGCGGTATCAACGCCACCGTGCGATATACCGTGCTTTTGCTGGATCGAACCAGGTGTAAGAGAACTCTTCTATTTTGTCTTCGTTGGACCAGCTCCAGCGCTGAACGCGAGGTAAAACCGTCCCCTCGGGAACACCAAGCGATTTGCAGACCCAACCTGGCGCTTTGGCGCAATCTATCTGGTCTTCGACCTTGCTGATCCAGAACCCAAATTGGGTTTCGTAGTGTAGATAGAGCGACTCGTGTAGATCTTTGACTTCAAGCTTTTTAGCGTGCGCTGAGTTGACGAAAATCTCCTCCATCGCTACCAGTCGGCGATTGAGCATACGTTCGCGACGAATACTCCAAACCGATCCGCCAGGGAAAGACGACGCAAGGATAGTTACTTCCCGGGGCTCGACGAGAATCGTGTTGGCAGAGGGGGCGCCACCACCCTCAATGAGTTCGAGGTGAAAAAAGCTGTAGATCGGTTTGCCTTCAGGCGCCTGGCGTACGTAGGTCCCGGAGCCCTGGCGGCGTTCGATAAGCCCATCCTCTTCAAGCTTCGCAAGGGCTTTGCGTAATGTGCCAATAGCCACACCGAGATTGGCCGCAAGTTCCGCCTCTATCGGCAGTCTATCGCCCGCGAGCCATCGTCCGGAATTGATTTCACGGATCAGGTACTCGCTGATCTGCTGATAAATTGGCAATTTTTTGGCCTGTTTACCGCTCGAAATTGGCATATGGGTAGTCCTGTTTCCGCTGTAGTTTCGCAGATTATGAGGAAAATACATTCATAATTCATTTACATTATTCGACTGCGTTGCTAGGATCAAGTGAAATTGATGCACTATTGATTCCTATTTAGCGTTTTACGGAGAGCAGCATGCAACGAATCGAATTGGGCAAACAGGGAGCCTCACTGAGTCGTTTGATCTACGGCGTTTGGCGTCTGGCTGATGGTGGAGAAACTGACACTTCAACAGTGCGCGCCAAAATTGATGCATGCCTAGAGCAAGGTATTACAAGCTTCGATCACGCTGACATCTACGGGGATTACGAGTGTGAGCGGGTTTTCGGTGAGACTCTCAAAGAGCAGCCTAGCCTGCGTGATTCAATGGAGTTGATTAGCAAGTGCGATATCGCCTTGATCTCCGATAAGTTTCCCCAACGGCGCGTGAAGTATTACGACACCACTGAGTCATACATTCACACCAGTGTTGAAAACAGCCTTAGACACTTGCACACAGATCACCTAGACCTATTGCTAATTCATCGCCCTGATCCTTTGATGGATGCTGCTGAGACTGGAGCGGCGCTCGATAAGTTAGTTGAGAGCGGCAAGGTTAAGCAGATCGGCGTCTCAAACTTCCATGTTTGGGATTGGAAGTTGCTGCAGCAGCACATGACCTCTAAGCTTGTTGTTAACCAGATAGAGATGAGCCTAGTACAGAGAGAATCGTTCACAGATGGCACGCTATCTGCAATGCAGTTGGACCAGATGAGTGCAATGGCATGGTCGCCACTGGGTGGTGGTTCATTGTTCGGTAACTCTGAGGCAGCTGCGCGTCTGGCGCCGATATTCCGACGCATCGAGTCGGAGCAGGGGTTCAGTGCGGACTTGGTTGCGCTGGCATGGCTGCTTGCGCACCCGGCAAAAATATTGCCAGTGGTTGGAACTAATAACCTTGCTCGTATTAGGGATATTGCAAAGGCCTTGGAGGTAGAACTGGATCGTGAGACCTGGTTTGAACTCTGGACTGCGGCAGCGGGACAAGAGGTGCCTTAAAGAGTTCCCAGCCTTGCCTAACCCGAGTGTTGGGCAAGGAGGCAAAGGTTTAACACCAATATATTAAAAATAATAAAGGACGAGTGATGAAAGCAGTCGATATGGCTCTTGCTACGCTTGGCTGGATCAACGAAAAAACCTCCAAGATCGGCCTCGGTCTTGCCTGGATACTGGTGGCGCTCATGGTTGCCTCCATCCTGCTTCAGGTCTTCATGCGTTATGTACTTAACAACGCGCTTCCTTGGCCGGAAGAGGCTGCGCGCGCGTTGATGATTTGGATGATGGCCCTTGTAGCCGCGCCCGCTTTGCGAAAAGGTGACTTTGTGGCGATTACACTGTTGCCGGACTCACTCCCCTCATTATTGAGTCGTCTGCTTAGGTTCGTCCTGACGTGCGTAGCGGTAGCAATTCTGGTGGTGCTCAGCGATATCTCTATCGACTTTTTCCAGCGAGGATTTCGCACACGTGCTGCCAGCTTTGATTTGCCGCGAGCTTGGATCTATCTGGCGATGGCTGTCTGCTACTTCACTATGCTGTTCGTTACTGTTGAGATGGCGTTGAGACATTTCAAAGCGTTGATCGTCGGGGAGTCTGAAGTATGAGCTTAACGTTTTTCTTACCCCTGTTCTTGATACTGATTCTGATCGGTATGCCAGTGTTCTTCGCTATGCTGGCTGCTCCGGGCTCGATGCTGATGTTGCTGGATATGGATCGCGATATCCCGCTGCTATTCCGCAACATTTATAACGGCATTGATAGTTTCCCACTGATGGCAATCCCGTTCTTCATGTTGGCGGGCGAATTGATGAATCGAGGCGGTATTACGCTCTCGTTGGTGAATTTCAGTCAGTCGCTGCTTGGCCACATTCGCGGTGGCCTGGCGCATGTAAATATCTTCAGTTCGATGCTATTTGCGGGTCTATCCGGCAGTGCTGTAGCGGATACCAGTGCACTGGGTTCGATGCTGATTCCTGCGATGGAGAAGAACGGCTACAAGCGTAAATTCGCTGCGGCTATTACAGCAGCAAGTTCGGTAATCGGGCCTATTATTCCGCCGAGCGGCATTATGATCATCTACGCCTACACCATGGAGGTGTCGGTGGCCGCGCTGTTTGCTGCAGGTATTGTTCCTGGTGTGCTGGTTGGAGCTGCGCTAATGGCAATAACCTCAGTCATGGCGCGCAAGTACGACTTTCCAATTGCGAGTAAAAAGGCGACTTGGAGAGAGCGGGGCGAGGCTGCGCGCGGTGCATTCCTGCCGCTGCTGACCCCTGTAATTATCCTTGGTGGTATTCTCGGCGGTATTTTTACTCCAACGGAGGCGAGTGCTATCGCCGTGGCTTACGCTCTGATCCTAAGCCTGTTTATCACGCGGACGCTGAAATTTAGTGAATTGCCGGAGATCTTTAACAAGGCCGCAATGGCCAGTGCGGTAGTGCTACTGCTAGTCGGCGCGGCGATCGCATTTAAAACGGTTGTGAGTCTTTCGCACGTTGCTGAGAATCTAGCTGAGTATGTGTTGAGTCTGAGTGACTCCGTCTACCTGCTGCTGTTCCTCATCAATATTCTGCTGTTTGTGGTTGGCATGTTCTTGGATGCTGGCCCCGCCATTATTATTTTGGGTCCTATTCTCGGACCGGTCTTCATTGGGATGGGCGTCGATCCCGTGCACTTCGCCATCATTATGTCCGTCAACCTGACGGTAGGCCTGGCAACCCCGCCTATGGGACTGGTGTTGTTCGTCGCCAGTTCAGTCTCCGGTGAGAAGGTGGAGACCATAAGCAAAGCGATACTACCCTTCTTGGCGGTTGAAATTTTGGTGATATTCCTGATCACCTATTTTCCGGCGATCTCAATGACAGTACCCAGATTGTTAGGGCTAGCGAACTAACCCTGATTTAAACGAGGCAAAGCCTCATCAAGAAGCAAGCAAGAGGAAGCAACATGTTTAATAAAACAAAAAAAATGTTGAGCGCGGCCCTTATCGGCTCAAGCATTGCGCTATCTGGCGCTGCAACAGCAGCAGATTTCAATCTGCGTGCCGTAGCGAACTCGAACGAGAACGATGAAGATTACGATGGTCTGGTTGTCTTCAAAGACTACGTAGAGGCGGCAAGTAACGGTGCGATCAAAGTTGATCTCTACATCGGTACGCAGCTTTGTGCCAATGGTACCGAGTGTCTGCAGGCAATCGAAGATGGCAGTGTTGATATCTATGTATCAACCTCAGGTGGCGTGGCTAGCACCTTCCCATACGTACAGATGTTCGATCTGCCGTACGTAATGTCTAACGACCGTGTAGCGGAAGAGGTACTGACAGGGCCATTTACTCGTGATCTGCGTGATCAGATGCTCAAAGATTCTGATGGCGTTGTGCGTCTGATGACGGTGGGTAACACAGGTGGCTGGCGTAACTTTGCAAACACTAAACGCACTCTGAAGTCACCGGCTGACTTTGAAGGTCTGAAGATTCGTACCGTCGTCGCTGACCTGCCGCAGGAGCTGGTTAAAGCGCTGGGTGCGAGCCCAACGCCAATCCCATGGCCAGAGCTCTTCTCTAGCTTTCAGACCGGCGTTGTTGACGGTTCTAAGAACGGTATCACCGACATCATGGGTATGAAGTTCCCAGAGGCAGGTCTTAAGTACGTCACTCTGGATGGTCACGCTTACATGGCGGCGCTGTGGATGATGAATAATGAAGTGTTCACTTCAATGCCAGAAGATATGCGTCGTGTAGTTGTAGACGGCTTTGCCGCGCTGCAGCAGGCAACGTTTGCAAGTCCTAAGCGTAAATCGATTCAGGCTTACCAGGAGTTCAAAGAGATTGGTGGTGAACTCTACGTGCCAACCCCTGATGAGAAAGCGGCCTTGGCTGAAGCAGCTAAACCCGTGTACGACTGGTTCCAGTCCAACGTTCGTGAAGGCGACCGTTTCTTCAAAGCTTTCCAGGCGGCATCTCAGGAAGCAGAAGCTAAGTTTGCTGCTGAGTACGAACGCGACCTGATGTAAGTCAGCAGAGTG
>JABXHP010000316.1 GCA_013373575.1 Oceanospirillaceae bacterium
CTCATCGGCATTGAACGCTTCGAGTCTGTCGTGGCTAAGGGCCAGAGCAGGGGTGGCCAGCGCTGTACGGATCAGATCGAGACGCCGTGGTTCGGCGAAGGCACGTAGCCAGTGCAGTAGCTCGTGCGCTTGGGCTGAGTTGAGCACGGAGCTGCTATCAGAGAGGTAGACACTGCGCACACCCCGGGCCGATAGGGCCTGACGCACATGCGCTGCCTCGGTTTTATTGTTCACCAGAATCGCAATGTCACCCGGGCTGAGTCGTTTGAACGTCTCTTCACCTTCACCTGCATCTTCGTAAAATCCAGCTTCTGGGTGGTTTAGCAGCTCTACGATCTGCGTCGCACAAACTGAACTTAGGCGTTCGAAGCTCTTCTCTTTGGGTAGGGGTTTTATCTTGCCGGTCGTCTTTGCACGCTCTCTGGCGTCCATGCTCCAAAAGGTAAGAGCGCTAGGAGCGGCACTTCCTATGCGGAACTGCTTGGCGGTACCCTTCGCCTGGGTCCCTTCAAAAGGGAGCTCAGATGCGCTCTTGGAACCAAACAGGAACGCCCCATCGGCAGATCTATCGGCGTGCTCAAACAGGGTATTCACCGCAGCCACAACGGCTTTGTCTGAGCGGAAGTTGGTACCCAGGGTGTGAATTCTTTCACCGACACTTCTCCTCGCCTCGAGGTAGGTGAAGATGTCAGCGCCACGGAAGGCATAGATCGCCTGTTTTGGGTCCCCAATCATCACAAAACAGCGTGAGGGGTGGTTGTTGGCGACGCGGTAGATGCGGTCAAAGATCTCATACTGGATATGGTCAGTGTCCTGAAACTCGTCAATCATTGCCGCCGGGAACTGCTCGCGAATCTGCGCTGCCAGATGCTGCCCGCGCTCGCCTTGTAGAGCGCTGTGGAGATTTTCGAGCAGATCATTAAAGCTCAGCTCAGCCCTACGACTCATCTGCTCACTTACTCGCCGACCCACCCAGTCTGAAGCGTGTTGTAGTAAGTATTTACTAATTGAGTTAGGCAGCTGCTCTAATACCCACAGGTCATCAATCGCTTTGAAGCCGGGGTGCTCCGTAAGTTCAGTTTGAGATGTGAGTAGCGCTTGAAGAGCGTCGCTACGTTGGTTCTCAAAGCCGGCACCGCCAAACTTAGCCGGCAGCAGCTCATCGCTCTCAGCCCACTCTGGCATTTGAGCCCAAACTTTCACCATCGCTGTTTTTTTGCGTCCATCGAGCCCGTGGTCGCGTTTAAGTTGCTCAAGCAGCGCGGGCATCTCCGTGCTCCACTGCTGCCAAGGCTGAGCTTTAAGTTTTGTGACCTGCTCTGCCAGCCTGGCATCGAACTGCTGAAAAATATCAGACAGTCGGATGGTGCGACTGTCTATCGCACCTGCAAACAACCCCTTAAGTTTAAATACCAACTTACGTGGTTCAGCATAGAGCGCTAAAAAGCGCTCAGCATGAGCGCTGGATAGGGGGTAAACTTCCGAGCGCCAATAGTCTCGAACAGCCGCCAATTGCAGCTCTTTAATGCTGGTTACGAGCGTCTGAGAAAAGAGGTTACCGCTATCAAAGGCGTGCTCCTGCAGCATCTGATAACACCAAGAGTGGATGGTGGAAATTGACGCCTCATCCATCCACTCTGCAGCAAGCAGAAGCTTTGCCCTGAGCCGGCTATGATTCTGCGCTGAGTACATCTGCCGCAGTGCAAACAACATAGCGTTGTCTGAGTTCTCTGCAACAACACCCGCGAAGACCTCGGCCGCCTCAGTCAGTCGCCGCCGAATACGTTCACGTAGCTCTTTGGTGGCGGCCTCAGTAAAGGTGACCACCAGCAGGTTTTGGGGTAGCACCCCCTGACGTAACGCATCGCTAAGTTCTGGTTCGGCCTCACCCTGATCAGGTGGGCCCAGTACCAGTCGTACATAGAGCAGAGCGATGGTAAATGTCTTACCGGTACCTGCACTTGCCTCAATTAGATGGCTGCCATGCAGCGGTAGGTGCAGCGCAATGGGCTTGTGATCGCTCATGCCGATTCCCTCTGATGGGTATAGCTCAGAGGTAAATAGAGCAGATCTGCCAGCGTCTCGAACTCCTTTGAGTAGAAAGCGTCAAAAGAGGGGAAAGCGCGCTTAAGGTAACCGCGGTCATACTGGTCGATCTGCTGTTTATACATCTCTTCGGTTTTGCTACGCAGGGTTTCAGGATCTTTTGCACGTGCTTCGAGGGCGGCGAAAGCGATGCCCGGTAGAACAGGTAAGGGGCCTCTGTTCGCACCTATCCAGCATCGCAGTAGTTGGTCCATTAGCGCCTTCGCCTGGGAGGTTTCCAGTGCCGGTAGCTCTACCAAACTGTCGTCCTCTTTGCTGAGGATGTAGCTGGTGAAGTTTAACCCCTCTACCTGCCCAGCAAGATGCACTATCCACTCATGAAGCAGCTTGTCGTAACGCACCTTCTTACCTTTCATCAGGCGCGAGCGAGAGATATGCAGGCGCGCCAGCTTCCCTGACGAGTTGGTGCGAAGCCCTCCGATCCGGTCGGCGACGCTGATTCCCCCTTCGGGCTCTTCCAAACGGTAGTTAAAAGGTACTTCGGCAGCGCCCGTCGGCCACTGATCTAGCAGCTCGCTGTAGCGCTCGAACAAGTTTGGGAGTGTTGCACTTACTGTCTGGCTTAGATGCTGCTCTAGGCTACCGATACCCAGCGCTCCGCTGCGCGCGAGTAGGGCTAACTCATTGCGCAGGTTTGTCTCAAAACTCTGCTGGCTGTCGCTCTTCAACACCGCATTCTGAATCAACTGCGACTCAAGG
This sequence comes from Oceanospirillaceae bacterium, assembly GCA_013373575.1. Lineage (GTDB taxonomy): Bacteria > Pseudomonadota > Gammaproteobacteria > Pseudomonadales > Balneatricaceae > Marinobacterium_E. Next base: position 2,806 of record JABXHP010000316.1, read on the forward strand.
ATAGCGCGCTCTAAGTGGTTAAAGGCAAACATCTCATTATCTGAATCCGCCTCGCGTAACTCGCTAAACCAGACACCGAGGCGTTGGTTGTAGAAGTAAGCAATTGGATCCTTGAGAAAGCTGGAGAGTGCTTTGAACTCTATGGGCTCTTGAGGTTCTATGTATGTCAGTGTGCGCTCACTTACTTCGAAGTCATTTCTCTGGTGAACAAGAGCCTCGCGCCAATGAGGGTTGAAGGTATATAGCCGGCGCTGCTGCAGCACTTCATCTAGGTTGTTCGCCCCGCTCTCTGCAGGGTAGTAGCCTGGACTGAACGCCTGCAACGGGTGAGCAGTTGTGAGCAAAGCAGAGCTGTTTTTTGTCTCGCCAGGGTTCTGCCAAAACTGGTCGATGTAGTCCTGTAGCTGTTCCACTAGCACCGAAGCTGGGCGCTCAGAGTCATCGATAATGCTGCGTCCAACCCAACTGATATAGAGCTTATCGCGTGCCGATAGTAGGGCCTCTAAAAAGAGGTAGCGATCATCATTTCGACGTGAGCGATCGCCGGGTCGGTAATCTCGCGCCATCAGATCGAAGTCCATGGCTGTGCGGCTCCGCGGGTAGTCGCCATCATTCATCCCCAACAAACAGATCATCTTGAATGGGATCGAGCGCATGGGCATCAGGGTAGAGAAGTTAACGCTGCCAGAGAGGAAACGCTGGCGCAGGTTGGTTTCATCCATGGCCGACATCACGCGTTCGCGCACTATCAGCAAGGGTACTGACTCATTCTGAGCCTCGGCAAGTTCAAGTTCTGCCTGCCAGCGACTCAGTTGGCTGAGGATGCGGTCGACCAAAAGCTCATCAGCTGGATCCTCTGTTTTGAAAAATTGAGTCAGTAAATTCTGCACCTCGGTCACCCACTGCTGTGCGGCGTGCTCTTGGCTCAGCGCCTGAGCAGCGCGCTCAAGCGACTCAATAAAGCGTGCCAGATTTCCAGCAATGGCGATCTCACTGCCACTAATTTGAGCGTAACCTTGCACCTCCACCCAGGACTCTTGTTGCCCTAGGCTAAAGCCGAGCAGCATTGATCGAAGCCCCGCTAACCAGGTGTTTCGCTCACCAATATCTGGGTTGTCGGAACGACGGCGCTGGTCTGCATTCAGGCCCCAGCGGATATGCGTTCCCTCAATCCAGTGGCTGATCAGCTCAAGATCACTCTCGGCGATGTTAAAACGGGCACGCAGGGCAGGAGCTTCCAGCAGACTCATCACCTCCGTAACGCTGCAACGTGATTCGGGCAACCCCAGTAGAATCTCCAGCGCGCTTAGCAGAGGGTTTTGTCCGCGCTGGCCCAGATCAGCAATGTTGTAAGGGATATGCAGCTTGGTATCACCTTGGTACTGGCTAAAGACCGCTTTGATAAAGGGGGCGTAGATGTTGATATCTGGCACCATAACCATGACATCGCGGGGTTTGAGCCGGGTGTCTGAATTGAACGCAGCAAGCAGTTGGTCGTGCAGGATCTCAACTTCCCGTAGTGGGCTATGTGCGATGTGGAAAGCTATAGAGTGGTCCTCACCAAGATCGAGGCTGCGTGGAGGTATCTCATTAAGATCAGTGAGATCAAATATGTCGTCCTGCAGTTGGTGTAATAGCCGTGGTTTGCCCTCGGTAGAGTGCGGGAAGAAGAGATCTATCTGATTTTTGTAGAGAGCGTAATGACTGGCGCGCGCTTCAGTGTCATCGAACTGGTCCAGCATGCGCAGGAAATCACGCCCCTGTTTGCCCCAGCCGGCCAACAGCGGGTTAGCGTGACCGTGTAACTGCTCAAGCTCACATCCGGGTTGAAACTGCGCCTTGGAGAGGCCTCGTCGTTGGTGCGCGGTTAGTAGTTCACGATCGCTAACAATCTCCGCCCAGTGATACTGACTGGGGTTTTGAACGCAGAAAATGACCTGCGAGAATCGGCTCAGTACCTCCAGCGCCTCTAGCGTCTGCCAAGGCAGTGAGGAGACACCAAAAACAAAAACACGCTTAGGTAGAGACTTAGGTAGAGACTTAGGGAGGTTGAGGTCAGAGCGCTTAGCTCGCTCAATAAAACGCTTATGTATACGTGAACGGCTGGTGCCCGCTAGGGTACCTCCGATATTTTGACAGACTGCGCGCCAGAGTTTGGGTTGCCAAAGCTCTTCGTTCTTGAGTGCTTTGTACTGACCGCGGTTATCAACAATCGAGTTTTCGCCCTGTTCCCATTGAGTGAGCCAGTCGGCTCGGTAGACCTGATACTGATCGAAGAGGTCTGCGAGTTTTTCAGCAAGTTGGAAACAGCGAATCTGAGGCTGATCGCCCTCCATAAAACGTCTCAGCGGGGCATAGCTATCATCGCTCTCCACAAGTTGTGGCAGAAGAGTGAACAGGCGCCAACTGAGGGGGCGCTTATCAAAGGCTGAGAGTGGCGGTACCTCATCTTCCCCCAGAACGGCGCGGTAAACACTCCAGATAAACTCTGAGGGGAGCTTGAAATCCAAGTCTGCAGCAATGCCGAGTCCTCCAACTGACGGATCCCTGCTTGGGTCAGTAGCAATAGACTGCTTTAGCCACTGCGCTATACCGTTACTCTGTACCAACACTACATCCTCGTCAAAAGGCGCCAGTGGTGCAGTTCGCAGAATGGTGATCAGAGACTGACGCAGGTCCTCGAGACGGTTGCCATGGATTGCAATAAAGCCGCTATCGGAGGGTTCTGACATATGAATCTCATATTGAGTGCTGTGCTATATCACTGAAAAATAGCATGTTTTGGGGTGCGGGGGGAGTTGTAGCTTTACTGGAGATTTAGCATTGGCGTAGCTTTCAAGCCTTAAGGCTCAATATGCGGTTGAGTCGAATTACCGAACTCATCTCTTTGCTTTATATGAGTTTGGGCTGAATCGCCTATCTCTGAATCTGCCAAATACCCTATAATTAATCGATATTTAGATAATTTAGCTTGAGTAAACTTATGAAACTTCTCGTCCGCAACCTTGCGCGTTCCACCACCGAAGCAGAACTTCTTGAACTCTTTGAGAGCTATGGCAGTGTGCAGTACTGCAATTTGGTGATAGACCCTGTGACAGGTGGTTCAAAGGGCTTCGGTTTTGTCGAAATGCCCAAAGCAGGTGAGGCCAAAGCTGCCATGAAAAACCTAAACAACAAAGTAGTTAACGGCAATATTATCCGCGTGAAGAAGGCGGAAGAGAAACCAGCTTAAACAGAATTTTGGGGGTCGAGATGCACTACCGTACGCTAGGAAAGTCTGGTTTTAAAGTCTCTGAAATAGGTCTGGGCTGCTGGCAGCTCGGTAATGACTTTGGTCCTGTTGAGGATGCCGAAGCCGCAGCTATTTTGGCGAGTGCTCAGGGGCAAGGCGTAAGCTTTTTTGATACCGCGGATGTCTATGGCGGAGGTCTATCGGAGTCACGTATTGGTGAGTGGCTCAAGCAGCAGGCACAGGCGCCTTTGGTCGCTACCAAAGTTGGACGTAATGCTGAGCTCTATCCTAATGGTTACACTAAAGCGGCAATCAAGGAGAGTCTGCAGGGCTCAGCTAAGCGCCTCGGTGTCGAGCGTATCGATCTCGCGCAGCTGCACTGTGTGCCCACTGAGGTTCTGTTTGACGGAGAAATTCTTAGCTGGATGGAAGACCTTCAGCAGGAGGGGCTGATCGCTCAATTTGGCGCCAGTGTCGAAATGATTGATGAAGCACTGTTTGCGCTCAAACATCCCAAGCTGACCAGCCTTCAGGTGCTCTTCAACCTGTTTAGGCAAGATGCGGCCGAACGCCTGTTCCCGGCTGCTGCCGCGGCTGATGTGGGCATTATTGTGCGATTGCCGTTGGCAAGTGGTTTGCTGGCCGGGCGTATGACTTTGGATCGCACCTTCGCTGCAGGCGATCATCGCAATTACAACCGCGATGGTGCAGCTTTCCACGTTGGTGAAACCTTCAATGGTTTACCCTATGAGAAAGGCGTTGAACTGGCGGATGAGCTGAAAGAGCTCCTGCCTAAGGGTCACGAGCTTATTGATGTTGCTCTGCGTTGGATACTTGACCATCCGCAGGTGAGCACTATCATTGCCGGCGTTAGCCGTCAGCAGCAGATCCTGCGTAACGCGGGCGCATCGGAGTTGGCTCCGTTGGATCGGCAGACGCATGAACGCTTAGCCAAGTTCTATTTTGAGCACGTCCGCCAACACATTCGCGGCGGTATCTGATATCTGGGTAGTAAAACGATATGCTAGCACTTAACAAACTGGATCTCAGTAA
>JABXHP010000184.1 GCA_013373575.1 Oceanospirillaceae bacterium
GGACCTAGACTGCGTGCAATTGATGCCAAATTGCAGCGCGAAGAGCTCTCACCCGAGCAACCTGGGAAAGGGCGTAACGTCTGGTTCTGTATGGGCTATGCATTAGGTGCAGGTGAGGCTGAGTCTATCGCAATGCATGACTGCGATATCCTGACCTACGACCGTGAGCTGCTGGCCCGTCTTATCTATCCGGTTGCGAACCCTAACTTCAACTATGAGTTTTGTAAGGGGTTTTATGCCCGAGTTGCCAGCGGAAAGATTAATGGACGCGTCTCACGTCTGCTTGTCACACCGCTTCTACGTGCGCTTAAAAAAGTTATTGGCCCAATGGATTATCTCGAATATCTGGATAGCTATCGCTACCCCTTAGCGGGTGAGTTCTCCTTCCGGCGTGATGTGATGAGTGATATTCGCATACCGAGTGATTGGGGTTTGGAGATCGGGGTGCTCTCTGAGATGACCCGAAACTACTCCAATAACCGCCTCTGTCAGGTCGACATTGCGGATATCTACGACCACAAACACCAGGACCTCTCGCTTGAAGATGCCACTACGGGGCTCTCGAAGATGTCGATCGATATCACTAAAGCGGTCTTTCGTAAGTTGGCAACTAACGGCGTGGTCTTTAATCAGGAGACCTTCCGCACGGTTAAGGCGACCTATTTCCGTATTGCTCTAGATTTTGTAGAGACCTACCGCAACGACGCCGAAATAAACGGTTTGAAACTAGATGTACATGGTGAAGAGCAGGCAGTAGAGCTGTTCGCGCGAAACATAATGAGTGCGGGTAATCACTTTTTGGAAAGCCCTATGGAGACGCCGTTTATTCCAAGCTGGAACCGAGTGAACAGCGCTTACCCAACACTGCAAGACGAGATTCTCAAAGCCGTCGAGGCGGATATGAAAGAGTATGTCACGCCACAGGAGTAATCTATGCAGCAGACAATATTGACGCAACGTGTCGCTGGCCACCTGAAACTGATCTATCCCGAACTCGAGGTGGCGGATCTGGTTGCAGAGTCTCTTGCCGTCATGGGGCTCAGCGCCGATACGCCATCGCCGGAGCCGCACCGCAACCTCTGGGACCAGTCCGATGTAATGATGATCACCTACGGCGATAGCCTTAAACGCGCAGGTGAGGCGCCGCTTCATACTCTTGCTGAGTTCCTCGATAAGCGAGTGAAAGAGGCGATCTCCACGGTACATATCTTACCCTTCTTCCCCTACACCTCAGACGACGGCTTCAGCGTGATGGATTACACCAGTGTGAACCCTGCACTGGGTGAGTGGGAGGATGTCAGTGCGATCTGTAACCACTACAAAGTGATGGGCGATCTGGTCATAAACCATTGCTCGGCGCGCAGTCTCTGGTTTGAAAATTTCAAAGCGGGAGTGGATCCGGGCTCAGACTACTTTGTAGAGATACCTGCCGATGCTGACCTCAGTGCAGTCGTGCGGCCGCGCACCTCACCCCTGCTGCGCGAAGTGGAGACTGTGAATGGCGAAAAGTGCGTCTGGTGTACCTTTAGCCATGATCAGGTGGACCTCAACTTTGCAAACCCTAAGGTGCTGCTAGAGATCTTAGGTATCATCAAACTCTACTTAGATTACGGCATTAAATGGTTCCGTCTCGACGCCGTGGCCTTCCTTTGGAAGGTGCCCGGCACTAACTGCATTAACCTACCGCAGACGCATGAGGTGATACGCCTGTTGCGCCTACTGATTGAGCATCACACCCCAGATGCAGTGGTGATCACTGAGACCAATATCCCTAATGCCGAGAACCTCACCTACTTCGGTAATGCCAACGAGGCACACCTGATCTACAACTTCTCATTGCCACCTTTGTTGATCAACTCGCTGGTAAACGGCTCCTGTTTGCACTTGAAGCAGTGGTTAATGACCATGCCCCCGGCGCAAAACGGTACCACCTATCTCAACTTTATCGCCTCTCACGACGGCGTTGGGTTGCGTCCCGCCGAGGGGCTCTTGAGTGAGTGGGAGCTAGAGACGCTGATTGCGACCATGCAGCGCTTCGGTGGACGTGTGAGTTCGCGCACCACCCCTGATGGCAAGGCTAAGCCTTATGAGATCAACATCAGTCTCTGGGATGCGCTCAGCGGCACCGTTGCCAACGGGCCTGATGAGTGGCAGTTTGCGCGTTATCTCTGTGCCGAAGCGGTTATGGCTGCGCTGGAGGGGGTGCCGGCTTACTATATTCACTCGTTTGTCGGAACCGAGAATGACCAAGAGCGGGTGGAGCATACGGGTAGTTTCCGCTCGATTAACCGGCATATTTGGGATGCTGATGAGTTAGAGGAGAAACTCTCTGGGGATACACATCACGCCCGGGTTTTTCAGGCGCTCACAAATCTCTTGAAGATTCGTCGCAAACAGAAGGCATTTCACCCCAATGCCACTATGTTCACGCTACATACCGGTGAGCAGTTGTTCGCCTTTTGGCGTCAGAGCATGGATAGACGCCAGAGCATCTTCGCCATCTACAATTTTAGTGATCGGCCGCAGAGCCTACCGCTCTCGGAGCTTAACTTGACGCTGACCGACTGTTGGACCGACTTGATAAGCGGTGAAAAGTATGAAGATAGAGGCGCACAGTTGAAACTTATGCCCTATCAGTTCGTTTGGTTAAATAATCTTTAGCGACCAGTTCGCTGGCTCGTCAGCTATACATTAATCGAATATTTGGAGCACAGAATTCTAATGTTCATAGGTTTGGAGGCGGGATATTATGCTCAGACCATTTAAGCATTAGGCTGAGCATGAATTTTTCACTCCAAAGGCTGCTACCCTTTCTCGTATGGGTAAAACAGGTCGATAAGGTCTCTCTACGAGCTGATTTTCTCGCAGGGCTGACCGGCGCAGTTATCGTTTTGCCCCAAGGGGTTGCCTACGCCTTTATTGCCGGCTTACCGCCAGAGTATGGACTTTACACAGCCATTGTTACGCCTGTAATAGCAGCCCTATTCGGCTCGTCCCATCACCTTATATCGGGCCCCACCGCAGCCATATCTATTGTTGTGATGAGCGTGGTCTCCTCCTTAGGTTATGCCCCAGGTACCGCCTTTATTGCTGCGACGATGATGCTTACGCTTCTCGCGGGTCTGATTCAGCTGGGTCTTGGTTTGTTGCGCTTAGGTACGCTAGTTAACTTTATCTCACATACGGTTGTCATAGGGTTTACTGCGGGTGCAGCGGTGTTAATTGGTACCAGTCAAATCAAGCACCTACTTGGCGTCAAGATCGATTCGGGTCTGCACTTTTACGAAGAGCTACTGCAGCTCGCAAGCGCACTGCCTGATTTAAACCCCCACTCCCTAGCCATTGGCGTATTTACGCTACTCAGTGCAATGGTTATCCGCAAGTTCTGGCGCAGTGCCCCCTATATGCTGTTGGCGATGTTACTCGGTTCGCTCTTCTGTCTCCTGCTTGACGGCGCATCTCAAGGGGTGAAGCTGGTTGGTGCCCTGCCGGGTACACTGCCGCCCTTTGCTGTTCCAACGCTCGATGCGGAATCTATTAGCCGCATGCTTTCAGGCGCTTTTGCAGTGGCTTTGTTGGGCCTGATAGAGGCGGTGTCGATTGCGCGCTCAATCGCTATCCGTTCGGGGCAGCAGATTGATGGCAACCAGGAATTTATTGGTCAGGGGCTGTCCAATATCGTTGGGAGTCTCTTCTCCTGTTACGCCGGTTCAGGCTCGTTTACCCGCTCGGGCGCAAATTATGATGCCGGGGCATGCACGCCAATGGCAGCAATTTTCGCAGCCTTACTCCTTGTGATTATTCTGCTCTTGGTACCGGATATGACGGCCTACCTTCCACTGCCAGCGATGGGCGGTATCGTGCTGTTAATTGCCTGGAACCTGATCGATTTCAAACATCTATTCGGTCTGGCTAAAGCGCACCGCAACGAGGCGATAACGCTGATTGTTACGCTGTTGGCGACACTCTTAGCTGAGCTGGAGTTCGCTATCTACATCGGTGTTTTCCTCTCTCTTGCCTTCTACTTGCGCCGCACTTCTCGGCCACGGTTAACGCTCATAGCACCGCTGGAGAGAGAGAATGGGCGCTACCTGCGCAATGTACAGCGTTATCAAAATGAGCAGTGCCCTCAGATTCAGATTCTGCGGGTAGATGGATCGCTCTTTTTCGGTTCTCTGGAGCATCTGCAGAAGCAGTTGCAGCAGCAGTTAGCGATGCAGAAGGGTGCAGTTCTGTTGGTGGCGAAGGGGGTTAACCATATTGATCTTGCTGGCGCGCAACTGCTTCAAGCAGAGGTTAAACGTCTCGAGCGTCAGGGCAGAGCAGTCCTCATAAGTTCCCTGAAAGGCTATGTGCGCGATGAGCTAGAGGCTATGGGGCAACTGCAGATTATTGGCGCTGAGCACTTTAAAGAGACAACCGGTGAAGCCCTGCGGGCGTTGTTGAGTGGAGTCGATACCGACATCTGTCAAACCTGTAGCAAACGCGTATTTGGCGAATGTAGCAAACTCCCCGGTGCATAATAGACCCATCCCAGTTGGCCATAAGATCGACCGCGAGGCGGTCGTGACTCTTTTAGTGCTGTAGGTCAGGCAGATTCTCGAACAACTTCAGTGCTTCTGGATTTGCCAGCGCCTCTTGATTCTTCACAACCCGGCCATGCACCACATCGCGCACCGCGAGCTCTACCAGTTTGCCACTCTTGGTTCGCGGGATATCCGCCACGCTAATAACTTTTGCGGGTACATGGCGAGGTGTGGTCTTGCTGCGAATCTGCGCTTTTATTCGGTTAACTAGGTCAGCATCCAGCACAACTCCTTCGCGCAGTTTTACAAACAGGACAACGCGTACGTCGTTTTGCCACTGTTGCCCGATAACAATCGACTCAAGTACCTCATCGATTTGCTCAACTTGGCGGTAGATCTCGGCTGTGCCTATGCGCACACCACCCGGGTTAAGGACAGCGTCAGAGCGACCGTAGATGATGAGTCCATCCTCGGCGGTAATCTCAACGAAATCGCCGTGGCACCAGATGTTATCGAAACGTTCGAAATAGGCACTTTTATAGCGTGAGCCATCTTCATCATTCCAGAAACCGATCGGCATGGAGGGGAAGGGACGTGTACATACCAGCTCGCCCTTATCACCGCGCACGGGTTGACCCTCATCATCAAAAACATCCACTGCCATGCCCAAACCGCGGCACTGCAACTGTCCGCGGTAGACCGGTCGAGTTGGGCAACCGAGCGCAAAACAGGAGACGATATCAGTACCGCCCGATATTGAAGCTAGCAACATATCCTCTTTGATCTCAGAGTAGATGTAGTCATAGGACTCTGGCGACAGAGGACTACCAGTAGAGAGCAGCGCACGCAAATTCTGCAGATTATGGCTCTTCATAGGCTGTAGGCCGAACTTCATTGCAGCCTCTATAAACTTGGCTGAGGTACCAAGATGAGTCATACGTTCAGCTTGGGCGAGATCGAATATGAGCTGCTTGTTTCCGGCAAAAGGGCTGCCATCATAGAGCAACAGGGTGGCTTCAGCGGCCAAGCCGGAAACCAGCCAGTTCCACATCATCCAGCCACAGGTGGTGAAGTAGAAGAGTCGGTCATCGACTTTCACATCGGTGTGCAGCAGATGCTCTTTGAGATGTTGTAACAGTGTCCCACCTGCTGAGTGAACAATGCACTTTGGTACGCCAGTGGTGCCCGATGAGAACATAATGTAGAGCGGGTGGTTGAAGGCTGTTGGGGTGAACTCAAGCGCCTGGGTTGAGAAAGGGGCGACAAACTGCTGCCATGTCAGAATGCCGTTCTCAGGCGCGCCACTCTCGATGTAGGGGATCTCAACTGTTGTCAGCAGTGACGGGATCTTTGAACTCACCTGCGCGTTTTTGGCGCGACAATCCACGAGCTTGCCGTTGTAGTAGTAGCCATCTACACAAAACATCACCTTCGGCTCTATCTGGCCGAACCGATCTAGGACCCCCTCAACACCGAAATCGGGCGATGCGGAACTCCAAACCGCGCCGAGGGATGTGGTTGCGAGCATCGCAATGACAGTCTGCGGCATATTGGGCAGATAACCGGCAACACGGTCACCGGCAACGACGCCTGCCTGTTTCAGTGCCTGTTGGCAACGCGAAACTTCTGCATTCAGTTCAGCCCAGCTAAAGTGCTGTTTCACACGATCCTCGCCCCAAAAAACTAGGGCGTCGCCTGAATCCGAGCGGCGTAACAGGTTCTCTGCAAAGTTGAGCGAAGCATCCGGGAACCAGCGTGCACCGGGCATTTTATCGCCATCCAACAGTACGCGTTCGCCTTTAGTACCAATCACCTTGCCGAAATCCCACAGCAGCGACCAGAACGCCTCAGGAGATTCTGTGGACCAGCGCCAGAGAGCAGCATAGTCATCCAGTATCTGTCCGCTCTGTTGTGCGGCAAGTTGGCCAAATTGGTGAAGGTTGGTCGCTTCTATTTGGGCTTTGCTGGGTGACCAAAGTGGGGCGTTTTGCATTGCAGGAGCTCGCTTCTCTAGCGCGACAGGCGCGTTATCAGGGCCTTCTTTATACCAAGAAAAGGTTTTTTGCTGAAGGTGGATTGCTTTCGGATGCTGGGAGAGCGTTATCGTTGAGGTCTAGCCAGGTTCTCTAGGACCTCAAGCTGACGTCGACGTAGCTCTACTCCCAGAGCAGGACCTGAAAAACCCTGTTCTATCAATGTTTTTGGAGCGATAGAGTTAACTGCCGCTACCGCACGCTCTATGGCGTTGTGATCAATTGCACTGCCGTAAAGCGCAGTACAGGCGCGGTCAAAGGTGTGCAGGCGCGCGCGTGAACGGGTCAGTTTAAGGGCATCAAAGAGTTGAAACTGCGCTTGAGGTTTGAGTTTATCGAAGCGGCTTAATTGTGCGCCCCAGCGACTGAGATCTAGCGCAGCCTCGAGGTACCGTTTGGGGATGCGTAGCCGCTCGCACAGGTCGGTTAGCGCCTCCACTCCCGACTGGGCAACCAGACGCTCGGCCAGGAGCGCAAAGCGCTCTACTGACGTCTCTAGCAGCGCTCCGTCGAGCTGTAACCAATCATCCTGGGGTACAGCTAGGAGTTCGGGCATCAACTTCTCCAGTGCATCGCAATCACGCAGAACCGAGAGGAAGGTCGAGGCTGAGGGGGTATTAAGTGCTCGCTCAAACTCCTGCCACACCCGCTCTGCGCTCAAGTGCAGTAGTTCGTCGGTTTGGCTCAGCTGCCGCATGAGCAGCTGCGTCTCTGGCGCCACTTCAAAACCGAGCGAGTTGAAGCGCGCCGCGAAACGGGCAACGCGCAGTACCCTTAGCGGGTCTTCGCTGAAGGCTTCGGAGACATGGCGCAACTGGCGGTTACGGATATCCGCCTGCCCATCATAGGGGTCGAAGATATTGCCGGCTTCATCCATAGCCATGGCATTGATTCGTAGGTCCCTGCGAATCAAGTCCTGCTCTAACTTAACGCCCGGATCGGTGTGGAAGGTGAAACCTTTGTAGCCCTTACCCGACTTTCGCTCGGTACGAGCGAGGGCGTACTCTTCATGCGTCTCGGGGTGCAGAAATACCGGAAAATCCTTCCCGACAGGTCGATAGCCAGCGGCGATCATCTGCTCTGGAGTGGCGCCAACGACTACCCAGTCGCGATCCTTCACCTCGAGCCCGAGGAGTTGATCACGTACTGCACCACCAACCAGATAGATCTGCATGTTAGTGCGCCCCTGTTTCGCTTGCGTGGTGTTTAGCCGCGCTCGACCTGGTCCGGCATACCTAGAGCCCAGCCCTCAAAGCCGCCATTGAGGCTGTAGACCTTCTCAAATCCGCGGTCCGCCAGGAAGGCTGCTGCAGACTGGCTACTAACCCCGTGGTAACAGCAGACGATGATGGGCTTCTCGAAATCAGCGTTGTCGATGAACTCTTGCAGATTTTCATTGCTCAGTGAGACAGCTCCTTTAACACGCCCATGGCTAAAGCTTCCTGGGTCACGGATGTCAGCGACAACTGCACCCTCCTCAATAAGCTTCAATGCATCCTGGCTATTTACAGGTGTAAAACTACTCATCATCTCTCCCATTATTCATGTTCACAGCTGCTCACGCTGAATATCTTGCCATCTTCTAATCTGCGCGCCGTAAGACGATTGCCCCAGACGCAGCCGGTGTCCAAAGCGGAAACTAACTCATCCTCGTAGAGACCCAATGCGGCCCAGTGTCCAGTAATTATACGTCTTTCCATCGCCTGCTGCCGAGGTTGTTTGAACCAGGGTGCAAATCCAGCGGGTTGAGACTCGAGGCCAGCATTGGCGTCGAACTCTAGGGAGCCATCGGCGGCGATAAAGCGCATACGGGTGAAGTAGTTGGTCAGGGTGCGCAGGCGCGTTGCTCCACTGAGGGAGTCACTCCAGTTTGCTGGCTCATTGCCGTACATTGCACAGAAAAACTCCAGGTAATGCCGCCCGCGCAATGCCGCTTCAATCTCGTTTGCGTACCCCTTTGCCTGCTCTAGACCCCAAATATGTGGGATGCCAGCATGCGTCATGACACACCCAAGGCTGGCACTGTCGATCAGAATGGGTTGCTGTTGCAACCACCCCAGCAGTTCATGGCGGTCGGGTGCATCGAATACCTGCTTTAACGTCTTGCCTGGGCTCTTCTGGGTCGCCTCATGGTAGATGGCCAGGAGATGTAGATCATGGTTGCCCAGTACGGTTTGAGCTTGGTCACCTAAATCCATAACAAAGCGCAGCACGTCGAGCGACTTGGGACCACGGTTAACTAGGTCGCCTGTTAACCAGAGACGGTCATCACTGGCGAAACTTACCTGCTTCAGCAGCGCTTTAAGAGAGGCGTAACAGCCTTGAATATCACCAATTGCGTAGGTTGCCATTGCGGGGCCTGGGTCAGTTGTTTAGGCTCAAAGGCTGAAGGATAAACGAATTTAGAGCCAGACCCAATTGTCCAACACAGCGCATTCTGAGATCGATCAAAGCTTCCTGCCTATCTACAACGAGAACGCTCGCGTATTGATACTGGGCTCGCTACCGGGTAAGCGCTCTATCGCCGAGCAGGGTTATTACGCGCATCCACAGAACGCCTTTTGGCCTATTATGGCGCAGATTTTGGGCTTTGATACCCAGATTGACTATGCGATGCGGCTCGAGCACCTAAAAGGAGCTGGAGTTGCACTCTGGGATGTTGTCGCTCAGGCTGAGCGTCCTGGCTCACTGGATAGTGCCATTGTACGAAGTGGGGCTCAGTACAATGATATTCCGGATCTACTGGGTCAGTGTTCACAAATAGAGCTCATAGCATTTAACGGTGCTGCAGCGGCGGAGATGTTTCAGCGCGCGAAAAAATGTTGGGGGAGAGAACTTAAACTCCCTAAATCTGTGAAGCTGCCCTCTACCAGCCCGGCTCACGCAGCTATGAGTCGGGAGCAGAAGCTCGCTGCATGGCAAGGAGCCTTAAGCGAAATAGTGCGAGCTTAATTGCAGGTTTTCGCACGGCTTTGAACTGCATTTTTCGCGCTGCAATTTGCTATACTCACTCGATTATCTAACCCCCTGATTAGAGTCCCTTATGACAAAATCCGCAGTGCGCCTCGAGTTTCTGCTCCTGATGGCGGCCATGATGTGCCTTATGGCGCTTTATATCGATGCAATGCTGCCAGCACTGCATGATATCGGTGAAGAGTTTAATGCACTCGAGGGCAACTACTACCAGCTGGTTATCACTAGCGTCATGGTGGGAATGGGGGTAGGTCAGCTCTTCTACGGCCCATTCTCGGATGCGTTTGGCCGTAAGCCGGCGGTTTATCTCGGTTTTCTTTTAATTCTGATCGGCACAGTTATTAGTATTTTTGCCCCCAGTTTCGAGTGGATGCTGTTTGGCCGGCTGCTACAGGGTCTCGGGGCTGCGGGGCCGCGCGTGATGATGGTTGCCATAATCCGCGATGGTTACGCTGGGCCTGATATGGCTCGCATCATGTCGCTGGTTATGACCATATTTATCTTTAGTCCGGTGGTCGCTCCCATGCTGGGACAGGTCGTTCTGCTGTTTGCCGGGTGGCGAGCGGTCTTTGTGATGCTGCTGGTTATCTCTCTGGCTACTGTTATCTGGTTTGCCCTGCGACAGAAAGAGACGCTGGCGCCGGAAAATACCCGAGAGTTCTCTTTGCGACCCATTTTGCGCGGTACCCAAGAGGTTCTAGTGCACAAAGAGGCGCTGGTTTACACGCTCGCAGGTGGTCTGATTCACGGGGCACTTATCGGTTTTCTAACCTCTATTCAGGCTATTTTGCAGGGTATCTACGATACCGGCGCTATGTTTCCGGTCTATTTCGCGCTAATGGCGATAGGCGTCGCGGTCTCATCTTTCATCAATAGCCGCTTGGTCTACCACTTCTCCTTGCGCAATTTAGTGATGGGAGTACTAGTTTTCCTAAGTGTTACCACACTGTCAGAGGCTGCTGCATTCGCACTTTTCGATCTGCACCCCGCGCTCTGGATTTTTATTCTTATGATGTCGGTAACCACCTTCTGTTTCGGCCTGTTGTTCGGCAACCTTAACTCCCTAGCGATGGAGCCTTTTGGTCGCCTCGCCGGACTCGCGTCAGGCACGATCGGTGCTGTGACGATGATTATTGGGGTGGCTGTAGGGAGTCTCATCGGTATGAGCTTCAACGGCACGCTTGAGCCGATGCTTGCAGGCTTCGGTATAACCGCTCTGATTTCACTTGCA
>JABXHP010000097.1 GCA_013373575.1 Oceanospirillaceae bacterium
AACAAGCCTGCGTGGCGTGCGGATCAATAGCGGCACTTAACTCTGGTGCATTGGGGAAGAATGAAGCCGTGTGCCCATCCTCACCCATTCCAAGAATTACTACATCGATAGTCTCAGGCAACTGCTTGAGAGACACCTCAAGTTCTGCCTGCCCCTCCTGCGGAGTTGCTGCGCTCGTAACATGAGGGATAAAGGTCGCCGCAGCAGCTCGATTCTGCAGTAAGTTTTGCTCAACCGAGCGGGCATTAGAGTCCGCATGGTCAGGAGCAACCCAGCGCTCATCAGCAAGTGTGACAACGACCTTTTCCCAGTCGAGATCCTGGCGCGATAGGCGTTGAAATAGCCCCGCAGGAGTGCGTCCACCGGAAACGACCAACGCCCCCGTGCCACGCTCTTTAATACCTGCTTCAAGTAGGGCAACAATGCGATCAGTCAGCGCCATCTCTAGCAGATCGCGATTCTCAAAACTCTTTTTGGTAACCATCTTACAACCTTACTCCTCATGCCAAGAGCGGCCATCGCGCTCAATCAGAGCTATGGACCCAATTGGACCCCAGGTGCCGGCACTGTAGTGCTTAACTTCGTCGCCCGTCTCTTCCCAAGCGTTAATAAGCTCATCACACCAGGTCCAAGATGCCTCGATCTCATCGCGGCGGACGAACAGTGACTGGTCACCCACCATGGACTCCAGCATCAGACGCTCATATGCGTCTGGTGTACGGGCATTGGGATCATCACTGGTAAAATCGAGATTCAACGCACGGTTCTGCAGGTTGAGACCTTCCGTCATACCCAACTGCTTCATCACAACGTGCAGACGAATACCCTCATCAGGCTGCAGGCGGATAACCAAGCGGTTGGAGACCATGCTGCGCTGTTTCTTATCAAAGATGTAGTGCGGGTTGTTTTTGTAGACAACCACGATCTCTGTCATCTTCTGCGGCATACGCTTACCGGTTCTGAGATAGAACGGCACGCCAGCCCAACGCCAGTTATCCACATTGACACGCAGTGAAACGAAAGTTTCAGTGTTCGACTGCGACTGACCACCGCCATCCTCTTCGCTGTAGCCCACCACCGCTTTACCGTTGATAGACCCTGAAGAGTACTGGCCACGAACCGCGCGCTTGTGAACATTGTTGCTATTGATTGGGTGGAGCGCTTTAAGTACACGCACCTTCTCATCGCGGATAGAGTCAGCATCGAGTTTACTCGGAGGGTTCATTGCCACCATACAGAGCAACTGCAATAGGTGGTTCTGCACCATGTCACGCATCTGACCCACTTTATCGTAGTAGCTGTAGCGCCCTTCAAGGCCAACCGTCTCAGCTACGGTAATTTGCACATGGTCGATAGCGTGGTTGTTCCACTGTGAGTTAAACAAGTTATTGGCAAAACGCAGCGCCAACAGGTTCTGCACCGTATCCTTACCTAGGTAGTGGTCGATACGGTAGATGCGGTTCTCGTTAAAATACTGAGCAACCGTATCGTTAATTACTTTCGAGCTCTCAAGGTCGTGACCTATCGGCTTCTCCAGCACGATTCGTGTCTCATCATTGACCAAACCGGCGTAATTTAGGTTCTTACAGATATCACCAAATACTGATGGTGGTGTGGCGAGGTAGTTAACCATGACACGCTGACTCTGATCGATCACTTTACCGATCTTCTTAAAGTCATCTGGTGCTGTCATATCGACCTGCACATAATCCAGACGCTGGCTGAATTTCTCCCACCCTTCGGTGGTGAGCTCGCCCTCTTTGAGGAAGCGCTTAAGAGTCGCCTCTACCTGAGCGAGAAACTCCTCTTGCGACCAGTCCGCTCGAGCCACGCCAATAATGCGGCTATCCGGATTGAGCAGATTGGCAAGATCGAGATGAAATAGGGCTGGAAACAGCTTGCGCATTGCCAGATCGCCCTTAGCGCCAAACAGCACGAAATCACAGGCTTTATGCATCTGGTGGCTCATTCGAGAACTCCTATACTACACAACAACGACCGCTAGATACGGTACGTAAAAAAGTTACTAAAGTTTATAACATCACGACAGTTAAGGCTAGTCGATGACAAACCTTCAAAGAGAGCGAAAAAAACTCAAAAAAACTTTTTATAACAACAAGTTATTATAAATAATCTCTCATAATGAGAAATTGAACTATAATTTCGGCCTCAGCTCGCAATGTAATTTTAGTACTTAAGGATCTTACATATGATACCCAATGATGCTCTCAGCCGTCTGCAGCACAGTCCACTTGATGTAATTACACTGCGCTGCTCGGGCAACGAGGTACGTTTCACCCTCCAGGGTGCGCACGTTGTCAGTTATCTTTCTCAGGGTATCGAGCGCCTATGGCTGAGCCCCAAATCGGAGTTCGAACAGCAGCGCCCCATTCGCGGCGGCGTACCGATCTGCTGGCCCTGGTTTGGTCCACATCCAGAGGATGAGAGCCAACCCGCCCACGGTTTTGCGCGTACAACCCTATGGACGTTGGCCGATATCAAAGAGAGCGCTCAAAGAGCCGAGGCCACACTTATGCTCTCATCTGAGCACCCTGACTACCCGCTAGTGGCCGAGTATCAAATCGTATTAACCCCCTCCCAATTGAGCCTCAAGTTAACCACCAGAAATCTGAGCACAGACCCCATCAAATTGAGTGAGGCCCTACACACCTACCTCCCCATAAGTGATTTAGAGACAGCAGCACTCCATGGGTTACAACACATGGCCTATGCGGACAAGCTACTGGAATATCGACGTGCAACCGAAGAGCGTGAGTCTGTCTACCTCACAGAGCCGACTGATCGTGTCTATTTCGAATCAGGCGAGCAACTACAACTCATTGACTCAGGCTGGCAGAGAGTAACCACTATCGCTAAAGCAGGCAGCGGCGCAACCGTCGTCTGGAACGCCGGTGAAAAGACGGCAACCGCTATGCTGGATCTGGGTGCTGAGAACTACCGCAGTTACATCTGTGTCGAGGCCGCAAATGCACTCGATGCGAGCATCACGCTGCAGCCGGGCGCCTCCAATACGCTCTCACAATCTCTCAGTTAGATCCGCGCCGGAACTCCGCGTGCGCAACAACTTGGCGTAGCGTGAATGCCGAGTGCATTCTGTCGACATGCGGCAGGCTTGCTAGGACTCGCCGGTGGATACGCTCGAAATCTTCAATATTGCGGGCAACAACGCGCAGTAGATAATCCATCTCGCCACTCATCAGAAAGCAGGAGTGTACTGCTGACACCTTTGCAACAGCAGCCTCAAAGGCTGTAAACGCCTCGTCTGATTGACTGTCTAAGGAGATCTCCACCATCACGGTTAGCTCATAGCCAACTTTCTGCTGATCGACCTGCGCGGTATACCCCGTGATAACCTTTTCATCCTCCAAACGGGCAATCCTTCGACTAACCGAAGAGGCACTGAGATGCACACGCTCAGCGATATCTGCGGCAGTCGCACGACCATCTTTTTGAAGCAAACGCAGTATATCCCAATCTTTAGAATCCATATCCATGCACGATTCCACCATATAATCTTAGATTCATAGCTATATCATTCACTTTATAGTGGATTTATACAAGAAATAGCACAAACCGTGCAGACGCAATGTGTGAAACTAAGTCTAAATTGATTAATGGAGTCCACCATGAAAATTGCAGTCCCCTCAGAGATTAAAGTTGCAGAAAAACGCGTAGGTCTCACACCCGCCGCGGTTAAAACCCTTGTTAATCAGGGGCATGAGCTATTCGTTCAGGCGGGGGCAGGTGCTGCCATTGGTTATGAGGATCAGGAGTACATCAGCGCGGGGGCAACTATGGTTGCCAGCGCAGAAAAAGCGTTCGAGCTGGGCCAATTGATCATCAAGGTTAAGGAGCCGCAGCCCTCTGAGGTGGCAATGTTAAACCCTAGCCACACTCTATTTACCTACCTGCATTTAGCAGCCGATCGCCAATTAACCGACACACTGACAGCCTCAGGCTGCAGGGCTATCGCCTATGAGACCGTGCGTGATCAAGAGGGCCGCCTACCTCTGCTTGCACCCATGAGTCAGGTCGCAGGTCGCATGGCAAGCCAAGTAGCAGCAGAGAGTTTAATGCTTCACCGTGGCGGTTGCGGCAAGCTGATGGGTGGCGTTCCCGGCGTGGCTCCCGCTAAAGTCACCATTCTTGGTGGTGGCGTAGTCGGCACAGAGGCGGCACGTATCGCTGTAGGATTGGGCGCTGACGTCACACTGGTAGATGCAAAACTGGAGCGTCTCGCCTACCTCGACCAGTTATTTGGTGGCAGAGTGAAAACCCAGGCGGCGATCTCAAGTGTGGTCGATCAGCTAGTAATCGATTCAGACGTAGTGGTTGGCGCTGTGCTCGTGCCCGGCGCGAAAGCACCAAAACTGGTGCGCCGTGAACAGCTCCAGCAGATGCGCCCAGGCTCCGTATTGGTCGATGTAGCCATTGATCAGGGCGGCTGCTTCGAGACGAGCAAGCCAACCACCCATACCGATCCAACTTATGTCGTCGATGGCGTGTTGCACTACTGTGTTGCCAACATGCCTGGTGCAGTTGCGCGCACCTCCACTGAAGCGCTGGTTGCCGCTACCTTGCCTTACGTGGTGAGACTCGCGGCTGGCGTGGATAGCGCGCTAGCTGCAGATGCGGGTCTAAGAGCTGGATTGAGTGTTGATGCTGGAAATCTGGTCTGTTCTGAGGTTAGAGCAGCGTTCGGAATCGGCGTGAAGCCGGGGCTTAAGTCGGCTTGAGTGGTTGGGGGTTTGGATAGTGCCAAACCTACGAACCCCGGCAGTGTAATCGGGGGTAATGTCGTGAGCGTCATTTCCCCCTCACTCTAGAAACTCACATTCAAGGGTAGCCCACGGCGCCGCTCTCGGGCTTCCTGCCCTTCGCGGCATAAGGCCGTCCATGGCAA